>JAKALI010000772.1 GCA_021813195.1 Pseudomonadota bacterium | reverse complement strand
GGCGTCGCGCACGGCCACTTCCGGATCGCTGCCGAGCATGATCGGCGCCTGGGTCGCCTTGATCCAGTCGCGCATCGCCTTGCCGGGTGCGAGCTCCGGAGGCGTCGCCACATTCAATTTGAACTTGAAGCGCTCCGCCGCATGGGCCCAGGACGCCAGCACGTTATTGTCGTCGCCGCTCCAGGCCACGGTGCGGCCCTGGATCGATCCGCGATGCTCCTCGAACGTCATGACGTCCGCCATCACCTGGCAGGGATGGGAGCGGCGCGTCAACCCGTTGATGACAGGCACGGTGGCGTGCGCGGCGAGTTCCAGAAGCGCATCGTGGTTGAGAATGCGGATCATGATGGCATCGACATAGCGCGACAGCACGCGCGCGGTATCGGCGATGGTCTCGCCCCGGCCGAGCTGCATTTCCGCGCCCGTCAGCATGATCGGCTCGCCGCCGAGCTGACGCATGCCGACATCGAACGACACCCGGGTCCGCGTCGATGGCTTTTCAAAGATCATCGCCAGCGTCTTGCCGTCGAGCGGCTTGTCGGCCGGCGGGCCGCCGCTCTTCTGCGCCTTCAGCCTGGCCTTCATGGCGACGCTGGCGGACAGCACCTCGCGCAGCTCCGCCAGCGGCAAGAGGTTGAGATCGAGAAAGTGACGGAGCGCCTTGCTCATTGCGCGGCTGCCTTCTGTTGTTTGGCCGAAAGCGCCGCGCAAGCGCGCTCCAGGCTCTGCACGGATTGCTCGATCTCTGCCTCCGAGACGATCAAGGGAGCGAGAAAGCGCACGACATTGTCGCCGGCGCCGACCGTGAGCAGCTTTTGCTCGCGCAGCGCCGTAACGAGATCGCCCGACGGCACCACCGCCTTGACGCCGATCAGAAGCCCCTCGCCGCGCACCTCGGCAAGGATCGCCGGATAGCGGTCGACGACGGACGCAAGCTTCTGTTTGAGCAGCAGCGACATCTTCTGCACGTGATCGAAGAAGCCTGGTGCGAGCATGACGTCGAGCACGGCGTTAGCCGCGGCGACCGCCAGCGGGTTGCCGCCGAAGGTCGAGCCGTGCGAGCCGGGTCCCATGCCTGCAGCGGCCTCGGCGGTCGCTAGCACCGCGCCGATCGGAAAGCCGCCGCCGAGCGCTTTCGCCAGCGACATGACGTCCGGCGTGACGCCGAGGCGCTTGTAGGCAAAGAGATCGCCGGTGCGACCCATGCCGGTCTGCACCTCGTCAAAGGCGAGCAACAGGCCGTGTTCATCGCAGAGCGCGCGCAGCGCCTTCGCAAACGCGGGCAGCGTGGCGCGCACGCCGCCTTCGCCCTGTATCGGCTCGATCAGGATACCGGCAGTGTGTGGCCCGATCGCTTTCTTCACCGCCTCGAGATCGCCATGCGGCACCTGGTCGAAGCCGTCCATCGGCGGCCCGTAGCCTTCGAGATATTTTGCCGAGCCCGTCGCCGCGAGCGTCGCCAGCGTGCGGCCGTGGAAGGCGCCTTCGAAAGTGATGATGCGGTAGCGCTCGCCATGGCCCTTGGAGAAGTGATGGTGGCGCACGAGCTTGATCACGCCTTCCAGCGCTTCGGCGCCGGAATTGCAGAAGAAGACGAAGTCGGCAAAGCTCTGCTCGCAGAGCCGCGCGGCGAGACGCTCGCCATCGGGGCTCCTGAACAGGTTCGACATGTGCCAGAGCTTGGTCGCCTGCTCCTGCAAGGCCTTGACGAGATGGGGATGCGCATGGCCGAGCGCGTTCACCGCGACACCGGACGTAAAATCCAGATAGCGCTCGCCATTGGTGGCAAACAGCCAGCAGCCCTCGCCGTGCGTAAAGCCAAGATCGACCCTGGCAAATACGGGAAGCAGATGCGACGTCGCGCTCTCGGTCATCGTGATCACTATGCGTTAAGGCCAGCCGTTCGTTGCGCGCATTGGCGCGGTCGCAAGTCACGACCAGGAGGTCGAAACGGAACGTGCCGCCTTTGCGGGGCGGCACGTAACAGCCATTATTCTAGGCGTGTGGCGATCGGTGTCAACGGATTGCCCGTAAATCTGCGGTCGCTCCAGCGCAACACAAGGGTTAATAATAGCGGAACATGTGGACGCATGTGCGTCGACTCTTGCGCGAGAGTCACGCCATATTGTAGTTTCTCGGGCGTCGGATACGACATCTCGTGCGGTAGTTTTTACTCCTTTAAGTCCTTGGTGTCTTGCGTAAACGTTCGGGCGTTTTAGTGCGCCCGGCGAGGGCTAAGGGATTCTGCCGGAAGGGATTTTTGAGACGATTGGCATCGCAGCGCCGCCCCGAGAACAGGCCGGCGCGACGCGAAGGAAAGAGTGCGATGACGGTATTGACCTGGTCTGACGATCGCGTCGAACAATTGAAGAAGCTCTGGGAGGGAGGCCTTTCGGCGAGCCAGATCGCCGCCGAGCTCGGCAATGTGACGCGTAACGCAGTGATCGGCAAAGTCCACCGGCTCGGCCTTTCTGGCCGCGCCAAAAGCCCGTCTTCTGCCGCGCCCCGTCCCCGCAAGGCCCGCCCGGCGCAACACATGATGCGGGTATCGCGTCCGGTTTCGCGCGGCAACACGGCACTCGCGCATGCTTTCGAGGTCGAGTTGGAGCCCGATCCGATTGCCTATGACAACGTGGTGCCGATGAGCCAGCGGCTGTCGCTCCTGGAATTGAGTGAGGCCACCTGTCACTGGCCGGTCGGCGATCCCGCTAGCACGGAATTCTTCTTCTGCGGCGGCAAGGCGCTCACTGGTCTGCCTTACTGCGCACATCACTCGCGGATCGCCTATCAGCCGACCGGCGATCGCCGCCGTCACCAGCCGAAGACGACGCGGTAATAATGACTGATGGTTGTCGTCCCCGCGAACGCGGGGACGCATCATCGCGGACCTTCATCGCTTACGAAAGCCCTCGGCAGCAGACATTGCCGACAGATTCCGCAGTATGTGTCCCGGGCTTGCCGGACGATATCGAGAATGCGGGTTTCCGCCGGCGCTTAGCGCCGCTACTCCACCTTCGCAAAGCGGTCGTCGAG
>JAKALI010000771.1 GCA_021813195.1 Pseudomonadota bacterium | reverse complement strand
ACAACCCCGACTGTGGGACGTCGCGAAACACACTCGCGATGATCCGCAAAACTGGCATTGAGCCGCACGTCATTGAGTACCTGAAAAGTCCGCCATCGCGCACCTTGCTCATGCAACTCATCGGTCGGATGGGCGTCACGGTTCGTGATCTGCTTCGCGAGAAAGGAACGCCCTATTCCGATCTCGGTCTCAGCGATCCGACCCTGACTGATAGCGAATTGCTCGATGCGATGATGAAAGAGCCGATCCTCATCAACCGCCCAATCGTCGTGAGTCCGAAAGGTGTTCGTCTTTGCCGACCATCGGAAGCCGTTCTCGATCTTGTGCCGCCGCAGCAAGGAGCTTTTGCGAAGGAGGACAGCGAAAAGGTCGTCGATGAGGCGGGCGACCGGCTGATCTGAGACGTCCCTTGGACTTTGCGCGCAACGGGGGATGCGCGATCGAAGCGGCAGGCCCTCTCCTACCGACTGATAACGCGCTCCCCTCTTCAAAGGAAATTCGATGCCTCTACGGTTACTTACCGAGCCCGACCATCTCCCGGCGCTAGACCGGCGTTTCATACACGTCCGCCCCGCCTCCGGGCTCGGCACGGATAGCCCTCCGCCCCGAATCCTCTTGCTCTACGGCTCTTTGCGGGAACGCTCCTATTCACGATTGGCGATCGAAGAAGCGGCTCGTTTGCTGCAGCAATTTGGAGCGGAAACGCGCATCTTCGACCCACGCGAGCTGCCGTTCCCCGATCAAGTCAGCGGCGACGACCACCCGTCGATCAAGGAGTTGCGCGAGCACGCATTGTGGTCGGAAGGTATGGTCTGGTGCAGTCCTGAACGCCATGGGCAAATCACAGGGCTTATGAAGGCACAAATTGATCATTTGCCGCTAAGCATGGGCGGCATGCGCCCAACCCAAGGACGGACGCTTGCGGTAATGCAAGTGTCTGGAGGATCGCAGAGCTTCAACGCCGTCAACACGCTTCGCCTGCTCGGCCGGTGGATGCGGATGTTTACGATCCCGAATCAATCGAGCGTCGCCAAAGCCTTCGAGGAATTCGATGAAAGCGGCAGAATGAAACCGTCAAGCTATTACGACCGCATTGTGGACGTGATGGAAGAGCTTGTCCGCTTCACCATTCTGATGCGGCCGCACAGCTCGCAGCTTGTCGACCGCTATTCAGAACGGAAAGCCGATGGGAAGGCAATCGACCCCCAGACCGACCTAGCCTCAATTGCAATCGCGCCGCGGAGTCAACCAGTTTGACGCCACGGCACTACAGTGTTGTCATCGTTGGCGGCGGCCAGGCAGGCCTCGCAGTCGCTTATTATCTTCGTCGGGCCGAGGTTGATTTTGTCATTGTAGATGCGGGCGACGGGCCGGGCGGCGCGTGGACTCACGCTTGGGATTCCCTACACTTGTTCTCTCCAGCCGGCTACAGTTCTCTTCCCGGCTGGCCAATGACAGCGCTCTATAGCAAGGGTTATCCCAGTCGTGACGAGACAATCGATTATTTGGTTCGTTATGAAAGGCGGTACGACTTGCCGATCGATCGACCTCGCATCATAAATGCCGTCGAGCGCGCCGGCAGTCTTTTACGGCTACGCTGTCAGGACGGAAACTCATACAGCGCAGCGGCCGTCGTGAGTGCAACCGGCACTTGGTCGAAGCCCTATATTCCGGACTACCCCGGAGCGGCACAATTCACCGGACTGCAACTGCACTCGGCGCATTACCGAAACCCCCAACCATTCGCTGGCAAGCGTGTCGCGATCGTGGGCGGAGGAAACTCCGGAGCGCAGATATTGGCGGAGCTCTCTACGGTCGCCGAGACGATCTGGATCACCCTTGCAGAGCCGAGTTTTCTCCCGGATGACGTCGACGGCCGTGTGCTGTTCGAGCGTGCAACTGCGCGTGTTCGCGGCGATGATGCCAATGCGATAGCATCGGGCCTGGGCGATATTGTAATGGTGCCTCCGGTGAAGGAGGCTCGCGAGCGGGGCGTTCTAAAGGCGATGCGGCCATTTGAGCGACTGACGCCAACGGGACTCGCATGGCAAGATGGCACCGCCCACGCACTGGACGCTGTTATCTGGTGTACGGGCTTTCGGCCTGCCACGGATCATCTAAAACCGCTTGGTATCGTCGCCACTGACGGGCGTGTTGAAGTTCTCGATCAGCGATCGGTCGACGAACCGCGACTTTGGCTTGCTGGCTACGGTAACTGGACCGGCGCAGCATCCGCAACCCTGATCGGCGCTACTCGAACGGCTCGTGATCTGGCACCGCGCATCGTCAGCGCACTAGGAGAACAGCGTCTTTCCAGCGGATGACGTCAACAATGCTGAGGTAGCTAAGCCCACGGCAAGGCGCCCCGAAATATCCTTTAGCGCATCTCAGACGCGAGGTGTTCTGCATTGAGCGCTTGGTTTTGCGCGTAAGTTTTCGTCAAATGATCGCATGCCGTACCTTCGCAGAGATCCATTCACTGACTAGAACCGTGCCGAGGATCAGAAGCAGGATTAGGGTTACCTGTGGCCAAGCAAGGGTATTCAGGGACGCCTCCAAGTTCAGTCCAATGCCGCCAGCTCCAACAAGGCCGAGCACCGTCGACTCTCGAATATTAATGTCCCAGCGAAACACCGTGATGCCGGCGAAAGCCGGCATGATCTGAGGGACGATGCCCCAAGCTAGCGTCTGCGATCTGGAGGCGCCCGTCGCGCGGATCGCTTCGACTTGGATTTCGTCAATCTCTTCGATCGCCTCATAGAGCAGCTTGCCGATGAAACCGATCGATCGCAGTGCGATGGCGATGATGCCTGCGAGCAGGCCAGGACCAAGGATCGACACGAGAAGCAGTGCCCAAATAATCGCATTGATCGAGCGGGACGACACGATCACGAGGAGCGCGGCCGGCCGGATCAAGGTGGCGCTTGGCGTCGTATTGCGCGCCGCCAGAAAGGCGATGGGCACAGAGATCACGATGGCAAGCGCCGTGCCGAGGGTTGCGATGTTCAGTGTATCCCAAAGCGGCCTCACGAGGTTCGG
>JAKALI010000770.1 GCA_021813195.1 Pseudomonadota bacterium | reverse complement strand
CCGATCGGGCGCGTAGTCCGAATAAAGGGTAGCGGTTGGAATGAATACACCCTGCAACCGCCGCTCAAGAAAGCCCTGTAAATCTGCGACCGACGCATTCGGCCGTACTGATCGATAAAGGACTGCAAGCTGGCGCGGTGCCGGACGAACATGGCTGGCCAGTTGATCCAATGCCGCGTCCGGCGATAAGCCGGCGTAGTTGGTATAGAAGTGATTCAGATAGAGCCGCCCCTCTTGATCGGCGAATCGGCGTAGATACGCCTCACGTGTCGGGCTATCGGAAACATCCAAAATTTGCCGGCGCGCGCCACTTTCGATCTCGTAATGTTTTATGACATCACGCATTAGGCGGACGAAGGCGAGATTGATGGAGTGTTCGAAGGCCTCTTCAACGGTCGGGCTTTCGGAGTCTTCCTTTCGCTCGAAATTGCGGAAGGTTTGGATGCCGCCTCCGGTGAAGAATACCTCCGCTGGGTTGCCGGAGTAGTGGCGCTGCATCGCTGCGTCCAGCATGGCCCGCAAACCGCGGCGGTCCGGTGAGGCCGTTGCCAGGTATTTGGCTGCCCACCGCCGCAGCGGATCGGCTGTCGTTGCCGCGGTTTTCAGCAACACCGGCACGGTGCGCGTGGACAATTCACCATGAAGCCTGTCCATGATGCCGAGATAGGTTGCCAGCGTCCGCAATTTCGCCGTCGAGCCAAGGATCAGCTTTGCGCCGGAATTGATATCGAAGGGCCGGTTGAGACTGTCGGCGTGGATGCGGACAAGGTTCTGGTCCTTCATGCGTTCGTAGAGGACGACGCTCCAGGTTACCTTTGCAGGATCGGCAGTGCCCAGAAGCTGGTCGCCTACCAGTCCCAGCGCTGCGTCCGACCTCGGATTTTTGAGATGCTCCAAGAACTCGGCCACCTGCCTCTGTGCAGCGGCGTCAATGCTGACATCGGCCGCCAGGTCCAGCCGGTCAAGATCGTAAAGGCTCGGAACGCTCAAAAGAGCCATCAGTTCTGCACGGATGGCGTCAACTGCTTTGCGCGTGACGAACGATACCGTTGGTGACGCGGGGGGCGCGGAGGCAAAGGCAAGCGGCAGCTTGATAGCCGTGACAGCCAAAGACCTATCGATGATCCCTGCGGCACCGAGCTTGCGCAGATAGGTGTCGGTCAAGCGCTCAAGGTCTTTGCGCCCGCTGTTTAGATAGAACGCCGGTCGTCGTTGGGCGATCAGCAGACTGAGAGATTCCTTGTAGATCTGCGCGCGCCGTGCTGCTTCGGGTGTCGGCAGAGTGTTCAATGCTAGAAGGCGGTTTGCTGCTGCGAACTTGACCCCATACCATGCGCTCAGGCCGTCGCCCAAGCCGATCACTTCGCCATAGCCTGGGCGCGATCCCAAAGGGGTGGAATCAAAATAGGTAGTGACGATATGGCATTGAGCGGCAAGCGTGCTGGGGCCGTTCAAATAGGCGCGAAGAGTCGCAGTTTCCATCTGATGAAGTTTCTGAGCGATATTTTCCGTGCGGCCGTATGGGGAATGCCGAAACTTCTCGATCTGGGTCGCCAAGGTGCTGGCCCCGCCCCGAGCCGGATGCACGGTGAGCGCTCCGAGCAGCCGTCGTACGGCCGCAATTGCAAAGCGATGCCAGTCGATCGCGGGGTTGCGATAGGGGCGGTCGCGATCCAGAATCTCACGATCTTCGATAAAGCGAAGCGTATTGACAAGAATTGGCGGGATTTCGGAAAGCCTTCGATAGGCTATCAACGGGTAACGGGCGACTTCAAGCGGCATGCCTGAATGTCCGCGCAGGACGAGCCCGGCCTGAAGCTTTTCGCGGTAGACAGCGTATCCACCGGCTTTCATGAATTTCCGCATCGCGGTTGACTGGCGCGCCTGCCGTTCCACTATGAAGTGTCTGTGCTCCAATTTTTGAATGAAGAACGGCAGCGCGACATAACCGAGGCGGCGATCATATGGTCCGACTGATGGAAACATGATCGCCTGAGTGGGGCCAGACTCCACGCTGAAACTCGTATCGCTCGCGAGTTGCGTATAGAACAGTGATTGCAAATAGGACTGATCCGCCTCCAAGAAAATTAGGAGACAGATCACTGAGGCTGCGATAACCTGAACCCAAAATACCCTAGGTCCTGGGAACCTCCTCCGAAACAGGTCAACGAATTTGGTTCGGACCCAGCGAATTTTTGCAGCGTTGGTTCGAGGTTTCTGTTCCAGATTCGGCGCAACCGAGATACTCATAGCACAATTAGACCAGCAACACGGATGCAGACTCACTTTAAGCAGTAAAATACATCCGATTTTGAGCCACCGTCACCGTTCTTCTTTGTGACCCGTGCACAAGTTCAGACAGGGCCCCGGTATTTCGTGCCCTACAGGTGGATGCATCAGTGCCAAATATTCTCTCGCCAGCCATAGAAGGCTGCGATTCGTAACTGCCGGGTTAACCCGGCGTCATGCCCAGACAATCCCATCTGCCGTTATGGGGAACCTGCAACAGAATCTGGCGCCGCTCGTTCCGATGTTTTGCTTTGCCATCTGCTCCATAAACTCCCAATGAACGTCATGGGACCGCCGGACCGGTACTTGTTTGCACTGGTCGCTGAAAGGCCCGGACGTTCGGGATGGCATGGCACGAACTGAATGTTCACGCCGGCGCGGACAAGTCCTGCGGCAGATGGAGTTCGAGTACGGCGCGCAGGCCGGGGGCATTGTCTTCCAGCACAAGCTGGCCGTGATGCAGCTTGGCGCAGGCGGCGACGATCGCTAGCCCAAGGCCCGCACCCGGCGAGCTGCGGGTGGGATCGAGCTTGACGAAACGCTCCTGCACGCGGCCACGTTCGGCGGCCGGAACACCTGGGCCGGTATCGGCGACAATGATACGAACCGCGTCGTCTGTCCCGGGCTCGACGCGTACCGTCACGCGCGCCCCCGCGCCAGCGTATTTCGCGGCGTTGTGCAGCAGATTGCCGACGGCCTGCCGCAGCAGGACGGCATGCGCGCGCCCGATCACGGGTGAGGACGGCAGCAG
>JAKALI010000769.1 GCA_021813195.1 Pseudomonadota bacterium | reverse complement strand
AGCTCTTCGACTTTGGCTGTTGCGATCGGATCGAGGGCCGAGCAGGGCTCGTCCATCAAGATCACCTCAGGCGACAGAGCGACGGCGCGCGCAATGCACAGCCGCTGCTGCTGACCGCCCGACAGGCCCGTGCCCGGTTCGTTCAGGCGGTCCTTGACTTCGTTCCACAGTGCAGCCTGCTTGAGCGATGTCTCGACAATCTCATCGAGTTCGGCCTTCGAGGCTGCAAGGCTATAGAGGCGGGGGCCGAATGCGACATTCTCATAGATGGATTTAGGGAACGGGTTTGGCTTCTGAAACACCATGCCGACCCGGGCCCGCAGCTGCACAACATCAAGCGACTTATCATAGATATTCTGCCCGTCGATGCTGATGTCGCCTGTGACCCGGCAGTTCGGTATCGTGTCGTTCATGCGGTTGATGCAGCGCAGGAACGTAGATTTGCCGCAGCCCGAGGGACCGATGAACGCGGTAACGCCGCGATCAGGGATGTCCATGCTGACATCCTTCAGGGCATGCGCATCGCCGTAGTACACATTCACGCCGTTCGCCGCGATTTTGGTGGCCGAAGCATTGGCGGTAGCAGTGACTCCAGAGGCAGGCTCAGCGACGGCGACAGTGAGCATTGCATCAACTCCAGTCTCTGTTTTGTTTTACCAGCGGCGCTCGAAACGCTTGCGAAGCCATATTGCCGTTCCATTCATAACGAACAGGAAAACTAGCAGCACGATGATTGCCGCGGCCGTTTTCGATTTGAATGCGGGTTCAGGTAGGTCCGACCAGAGGAAAATCTGGACCGGTAACGCGGTCGCGGCATCCGTAAAGCCTTGAGGAATGTCCGAGACGAACGCAATCATTCCGATCATCAGGAGCGGCGCCGTTTCACCCAAAGCGTGCGCCATGCCGATGATCGTTCCGGTCAGGATCCCCGGCATCGCCAGCGGCAAGACATGATGGAAAATGGCCTGTTGCTTGGACGCGCCGACACCGAGAGCCGCCTCTTTGATGGAGGGCGGCACCGCTTTCAACGCCGCGCGCGCAGCAATGATGATCGTCGGCAAGACGAGAAGCGCGAGAACGAGGCCACCGACCAACGGCGCAGATCGTGGTAAACCAAAAAAGTTCAGAAAGACGGCGAGACCCAGCAAACCGAACACGATCGAGGGAACGGCGGCGAGGTTATTGATGTTGATCTCGATGATATCCGTCATCCAATTCTTCGGCGCGAATTCCTCCAGATAGATCGCCGCCATGACACCGATCGGCAGGCACAGGGCCAGGGTCACGATGAGCGCAAAGGCAGAGCCCGTGAGCGCTCCCAGGATGCCGGCGAGTTCGGGTTCGCGGCTGTCCGCGGAGGTGAAGAAAGCGGTGTTAAACTGGCTCTCGATTTTACCGTCGGCTTTGAGCTTTTCCAGGAAGGAGACCATTCGATCGCTGACGTTGCGATTGCCCTCTGGAGTTTCGTACGTGACGATCTGCCACTCGCCGGCCCTTGCTTCATTGGTCGAAGCCAGCGGGATCAGGACCTCACCTTCGGCTTCGGCCTGGGATAGCGACGTGATCTTGACCATGCCCCCATTAATCGCAAGAAGTACGGAAGGCAGCTTGGAATCGAGTGTCTCTCCCGCGCTCGCATTTGAATAACGCTCTTTCAGGGCTTGAGCCTGATTGCGCAGACGTTCGATCCGAGGAGCTGCGGCGGGGCTGGAGCTCATCCGGCGGGCTTCGCGCTCAAGTTCGGCTCCGAGCTTTGCCAAGTCCTGTTTGACGCCAGCAAGAGTCGCTTTGAGGTCGTCGCCGCTTACGGCAATCTTGACTTGGCCCGTCGCCGCTGAGGGTGTCGCAGTCCCCCGCGTATCTGTCATTCGGGAAATCCGCGTACCTTCACCCTTGAAGTAGAGATCGGCCGTGTCGGACAACAAAAGATTAGCCTTGATCGTGGTGCCAATCAGATCCGGGTTGGCCATGACGTCGTTACGGATGCGATCCGCTGCACCCGTGCTCAGCAGATCATTCAACTGCTTTTTCGCCGCCCGATCCTCGATTCCGGGGATCGCTTCTGCGAGGGCGCCACGGGCAAGACCCGTATAGTCACCCCCGCGGATGTCTGAGGGGTTGCGGTTGCCCTTTGGATCGATCAATTCGGCTTTGAGGGGCAGGTCAACCACAAGGACATGCTGCCAGAATGCGGGTATGCCGCGCATCAAGATGTCGGCCAGCAGCAGAACGAGGAACACGGTTGTAATCGTGAGTGCGGCGATCCCGTAGAACCGAAAGCGCGCCTCGGCGCCATACCGCGACTTCAGCCGGTCCATCGCCGCTTTCGAGGTGAGGTCAACTCTGCGTAGCCGGCTGGCCGGCGTTTCAACCGTGATATCAGTCATATTGCTCTCGATACTTTTGGGCGACGCGGAGGGCGATGAAGTTGAGCATCAGCGTGACGAAGAACAGGACGAAGCCGAGCGCGAAGGCGGCAAGTGTTTTCGCGCTGTCAAATTCCTGGTCACCGACGAGAATGGTTTTGATTTGAACCGTGATGGTGGTGACCGCCTCTAAGGGATTGAATGTCAGGTTTGCGGCGAGACCGGCTGCCATCACGACGATCATGGTTTCACCGATCGCACGGCTGATGGCGAGCATGAAGGCAGAGACAATGCCTGGCAGAGCCGCGGGGAGAACGACTCGGCGTACGGTCTCTGACTTCGTCGCGCCCAACGCGTAGGCACCATCCCGCATAGACTGGGGCACGGCGTTGATCACGTCGTCCGATAGGGATGAAATGAAGGGAATGATCATCATTCCCATCACCAAGCCTGCCGCCAGGGCACTTTCGGAGGCGACGTCTAAGCCAAACTGCTCACCCCATCCGCGAACAAGTGGCGCGACGGTCAGCGCCGCGAAGAACCCGAGTACGACGGTCGGGATGCCGGCCAGGATCTCAAGGATCGGTTTTACGGAGGCGCGGAGCTTGGGCCCCGCATATTCCGCAAGGAAGATCGCCGAGAACAGCCCAAGCGGTCCTGCCACCACGATCGCGA
>JAKALI010000049.1 GCA_021813195.1 Pseudomonadota bacterium | reverse complement strand
TTCTTTGGTGACTTTGGCGACTGCCAAAACGCACCCGTGTCCGGGCTTGGCACCATGCGAGAGCTTGATTTCGATCATCTTGACCTGCGGATCGGCCGCAAGAACGGCGAATTTCTCCGGCGCGAACGTCCCCTCTTTTGTCCGGCAGCCGAAGTAGCCAGTTCCGATCTCCCAGATCAAATCGCCGCCGGCTTCGCGATGATAAGGGCTGATGCCTCCTTCACCCGTATCGTGGGCAAAGCCGCCCATCTTGGCACCCATGTTGAGCGCACGAATTGCATTCGCCGAGAGCGCGCCATAACTCATGGCCGAGATATTGAAAATCGATGCCGAATAGGGCTGCGCGCACTGCGGACCACCGATGAGGACACGGAACGGCTCCGTCGCCGGGGGCTTGGGAACGAGTGAATGCTGCAGCCACTCGTAACGGGTCTCGTAGACGTCGTATTGCGTGCCGAAAGGCCGCTTGTCCAATTCGCGCTTGGCGCGCTGATAGACGATCGCACGCTTGTCGCGCGGGAAGGGCGTGCCGTCCTTATCCGCCTCGAAAAAATACTGCCGCATCTCGGGCCGAATGTTTTCCAGCAGAAAGCGCAAGTGCGCAGCAATGGGATAGTTGCGCAGGATCGAGTGTTTGGTCTGCAGCATGTCGCGCAGGCCGAGCAGGGACAAACCGCTCGTCAGTGCCAGTGGTACGGCAAGATAGCTCGCCCAATCGGGCGCCGTGACGCAGATGTAAGCGAAGACCGCGCTCGCGAGCAGGAACAGCGTGAGCAGGATGTAGCGCGGCGTAAACGGCAACAGAAGGATGCTCATTCGGCCAGCTCCAATCGAGCGCGGCATAGCGCGTTGGAGCAGATGTACCCGCGATGGCTGACATGAATGCGACATCACGGTGACAAGCAGCGCGAGCCGTCAGCCGTCGCTTAGCTTAACGCGTAATCTCTCGCTGTATTTTGATCGTCACAACCTCTCCCGGCTTTGGCACAAGCGATGGCCACTCGCGTACCGACTGTCCCAGCATGGTTCCGCGAATGGCTGCAATTGGCCCGCCATGACCGATTGCAATCACGACCCGTTCAGCATGACTTGCGACTTCGGACAACCATCCCATGGCGCGATCGCGGACCTCGAAGATGGTCTCACCGTGCCCTCCAGGCCGGAACGCGTGAGGTTCTTCGATCATCCCCATCATCGCGTCACCCGTCTCGGCGTAGATCTCCGACCATGGGCGACCTTCCCAAGCGCCAAAATTGCATTCGGCGAGCCTAGGATCGATCGTCAGCGCGCAATCGCTCAGGTTGCGCACGAGGCATTGCCCGAGAAATCGGGTCCGCCGCAGCGGGGATGTGAAAACGCGGTCCGGATTCAGTCTCGCCAGTTGTTGCCCCAACAAGCGCGCTGCAATTCGGCCATCGCGGCTGAGCCCGGCATCCGATTGCCCATAGCACCGACCTGCCCAACAGGACGCCACAACGGTATGCCGAACGAGATGGAGCTCAATCATCGATCTCCTCACATGGGCTCGCGCGCATAAGCGAGCGTTGTGAGGATCATCACCGCGTAGGCCGCAAAGCCGAGACAGTCGCCCGTCACGCCTCCGATTCGCCGCATGAGGTAGTTTTGAAACCAAAACAGAAATGCCGCAGACGCAATGACTGCGAGAACGAAGCCAGTCCAGTCGAGCCACAGTGCAAGTATGAGCACGGGTGCAACCCACATCAGGGCGCGAGCCAGGCCGGTCGTTTCGACGATTTGACCGACATCTTTGGCCAAGCCCTCGCGTTGGGGAACCGGTGGGACGATGGCCATCACGAGAAGGATCATGAACCGCCCAGCAGCGCCCGAAATGATGAGCACAGCGGCGGCCTGCCAGGCCTCTTGCAGTGAAATCAGCCCCACGGCGCGCATCGCCACCGCAAAGCCCAACCCCAACGCTCCATAACTGCCGATCCGGCTGTCCTTGAGGAGCGCAAGCACCTCCTCGCGGGTCCAACCACCACCGAACGCATCACAGAAATCCGCGACCGCATCATCATGGAACGCTCCGGTCAATCGGGCCTCCAGAGCGAGTGTGAGGAGCACGGCGACCGCGAAGGGAAACACGATGTCGAATGTAACAAGCGCGAGCGCGGTCAGCAGTCCCAAGCCTGCGCCGATCAGGGGGAAATATTGAAGGCCCTGCCGGATGTCGTCGCGAAAGGTCGAAAGGTCCCGCGCCTCACCGCCCGGCACCGGCAATCGGGTTAGAAACTGAACCGCGGTGAAAAAGGCGCGCAGCTCAGGACCATCATGCCAAGCTGCGCTCATCCCGTGACCTCATCAAGCGTCGCCACATTCGTAAGCAGCGCGGCCGCAGCGTCAAGCATGGGAACTAGAAGCAGAGCACCGGTTCCCTCACCAAGACGCAATTCCCAATCCAAAAAGGGCGCAAGACCGAGCCATTCCAGCGCAACCGCGTGCGCTGGCTCGGCGCTCACGTGAGACGCGATGGCCGTTTCCATGGCCGCGGGATCGATCGTGCGCGCAATCATCGCGGCGGCACCGGTGACGACCCCGTCGATCACGACAGGCAGTCCAGCGGAGCGCGATGCGGCAATCGCACCGGCAATCGCGACAATCTCAAATCCGGCTACGTGGGCGATCGCTCGGATGGGATCGTGGGCAAGATGCTCTTGAGCCGCACAGACGGCCGTCGCAACCACGTCTCGTTTTCGCGCCAGGGTGTGGGGTGTCGCTCCCGCTCCCGGACCAATGACAGAAGAAGGATCGGCGCCGCTCAATAGGGCTACGAGACAGGCGGCGGGGGTTGTGTTCCCGATGCCTATTTCACCGACGGCTAGCAGCTGTATGCCGTCTGCGATTGCCTCAGCGACAGCTGTTTGACCGACATGCCAAGCCTGCCTGAATTCATCCGGTGTCATGGCCGGTTCGAGCGCGAGATTGCGGGTGCTGCGTGCCACCCGCTGATCCTGATAGATTTGAGTCCGCGGCACATCGCTTGCGCGCGATCCCACGTCGATCAGCCGAACCTCAGCTGAGCAGGCTGCCGCAAGAGCGGATGAGCAGGCTCGTCCATCGGCGATGACTTTGAGCATCGCCTGGGTGATTTCCGCAGGCCAGATGCCAACGCCTTCGGCGACAACCCCATGGTCTGCTGCAAAGATGAGAAGCCGCCGCGGCTTGGTCAGCGGACGCTCGCTGCCCGCACATGAGGCCAGTCGAACGGCCAGATCTTCGAGCCGCCCGAGACTTCTTTCAGGTTTTGCCAAGGCAGCGAGGCGAGCTCTGATGCTCTCTTCTGTGACCATGCCTTGCTGCCCGCTTCGCAACGCGCCGAAAGCCAACCGCGACACAGGCGCAACGGATATGGCCCGGCGCGGGCGTCGTGCCAAATTTCACCGGCACCTCAGCCGACAATCTCATCCAGTCGGAAGTTCAAAGCGATTTCGCGATCTGCTGAGGCCGGACTGTCGGAACCGTGGGTCGAGTTTTCGCCCTTGGAGAGGGCGAACTGCTTGCGGATGGTCCCCTCTGCGGCCTCTTTGGGGTCGGTCGCTCCCATCACCTCGCGGTACCTGGCGATGGCGTTCTCACCTTCCAGCACCTGCAGAACGATGGGACCGGAAGTCATGAAGTCCACAAGTTCGCCATAGAACGGGCGCGCCTTATGCTCCTCATAGAATTTCTCGGCCTGGGCGCGGGTCCAGCGCACGCGCTTCTGAGCGACGATGCGCAGGCCAGCCTGCTCGATCACGGCATTGATTGCCCCGGTCAAGTTGCGGCGGGTGGCGTCGGGCTTAATGATTGAAAACGTGCGCTCGATGGCCATCGCGGCAGCTCTCCGATCGTGTTGAAGTTGGGGCTGAGATTTAGTGTGGCGGCTTATAGCGGCGGCAAACTAGGGCAGCAAGCGCACGCACGACGCAGGTTCATGCCGCTTGCCGGCCTCGATGCCCAACCCCCCTTTCGCCCAGCAAATGCCGGTATTGTAGGAGCAAATCGATCGTGAGTATGCAACCAGGGGCCCGTCTGCCCCGACCGACGAGAAACTGTCATTCCACCCGTGCATTGACGGCGGCCATGCGAAGGAACACAAAGTTCTGCCTAATCGGCACATTACGCTTTTATCTGGAACCGTGTCTGCCCGGCGGTTGCCCCGGATGCGACACTCCAACTTGTACGATCGAGGCCAGGACGTGAACGCCCCTGTCGATGAACCCGTGTGGTATCTCGCCCGCGACGGCAAACAACATGGCCCCATCTCCGACTTGGAGATGAACAAGCTCCTGGAATTCGGGCACCTGCGCGAGACCGACCTGTTGTGGCGACCAGGGTTCGCCGACTGGAGTCCGGCACCGAGTGTGTTTCCTGCAAATTTCGCACCGCCCGAGCCTGTCCCGCTACCAACCGAACCTCCCTTTCAAAGCGTCGCCAGGTCAAACCTTGCGGAGCGTCAGCACGAAGTCGATAGCCATCCCTTTGTCGACAGCCGCTCGGAGGTTCAGCGTCCCGATAGAACGCAGCAACCCTTCGGCTATGCCGCCGGGGTAGACGAAGCGCACGCCGCGGCACCCTACCCCAGCGAGACGCGCGCACTCGACAATCCATTCCAGGCTGCACCTCGGCCGCTGGACGATTTTCCAGAACGCGCCCGCTCCACACGAAGCGGTCGCGGCGCGATCGTAGCGCTTGGCGTAATCGCGCTGGTCGGCAGCGCAGCGGCTGGCGGTTACGTGTACCGTGATGCGATCATGGCGACGGTCGCAAGCCTGACCGCGCAATCACCGAGTGCCGAAAGCCGAACGTCTCCCTCATCGCCGCCAACTCCAACGGCGGCGACTCCGCAGCAGCCAGCTGCCAAACCCCAGTCGGCAACCCCAACTGGCGTCGCGCCGTCAGCGCCACCGGCGAGCGCGAGCGACCCTGCAGCCTCCAGCCCCACCTTCGCAACACCGCAAAACCTGGCAGGCGATCCGTTCGGCGGCGTCGTGGTCACAACGGCATTTCCGCCCGCCAAGCCAAAGGATCCGATCGACACCAGCGCTCTCGACGCCCAATGGCAAAAGCAGCCGCTGTGGTCCCTACTCAAAGCCGAATTTCCCGATTGGTACGCTGAGCGTCTTGACGAAATCGGGCGCATGAAGGCCGCCAACCAGCCCGACTCCGAAATTGATGCCAAACTTGTCAGCGGGCTCATTGCGCTTCGGCGCCAGCACGCCGGTCAAGCCCTCGCGGCCGGCCCCGAACGCCTCCAGGCAATCGCAACGGCGTTCATCGGCAATCTGACCAGCCTCCAGAAATCGAGCGTGGATGCGTGTTACGGCTTCATCAGCAAAGGCGAAGCGACACCGCAGATCGCCGCCTTCATTCAAAAGCCAGACGAAGGTCGCTTACTGCACGCTCAGTTCGAGGCCGTCTTCAACGCCGTCGTCGAGGGCCGCAAGTCGCCCGTCAAGCGCGGTCAGCCCCAGAAGGCGGATTACGATCTGCTAGCCGCCGAACTCGGCAAGCTTGGCTGGAGCCAAGCCGATATTCAACTCTTCGCCGATCCGAAGGCGCTGGCCCAAGCGCCCCGGGAACGCGTGTGCACCATGGTGCGGGAATGGTTCAGCGCGCACCTTGCAGTCAAAGATTCAGGCGCGCGCGAACGACTATTGACCGACACGTTGCGTCCCTTGGTTACCGGTTGACGACATGACCGCCGAGGCCCTGTAGGACACGCGGCCGCATCCGTGGCTCGGACGTCACGCTCATCATCGATCTCGCGCGCGAGGTACACGGGAGCTTGACCCGCCGTGGCGTGTCTCGCAGTAGTGGATTGGGGGGCGCTCGCATTCGCTGGGGGTAAGCGGAAGGCTAGGTTCAGTCCAAGCGCCGCGATCGTTGGCGTTACGCAACCATCCACTCCGCGATGCGATTAGCGCATGGAAAGGCAAAACAGCATGTCCATGAAGGTACAGGACGGCGTCGTCAAAGCGCCGGCGCAATCGACAGTTGCATTCGATCTCGGGTGGCTCATCCGACGTGTTCTGCTTGGAGTAACAATTCTTTTCGTGGGCATCGGCTCATTGGCCTGGCTCACACATGCCTCCATCGCGCCCGCCGCCGATGTGGAGCTGGACTCTCGTCCGTAAGGCCTCGAGCATTCGCGCGCGGAGACAGTTCAATTCGCGTTGTCGGCCCGGGAGTCCTCGTCGTAAAATTCTCAACGCAGCCTTTTGAGGCCGACAACTTAATTGTATAGGGCAAGCCTTGGTTTCATGGAGCCTCTGCAAATCCCATGATCGATGGATTGCTTCCTCTGGTTCTCGTCGCGCTCGTTGCGGGTTACGTCGGCTATCGGCTAGGCCGCGCATCCGCGTTCGCAACTCTCCAGCATACGCCAGGGGAATCAACGACGTCAGACGCTCGCGTGCCCGCACCGTCGGCGCAGCCCCAAGTCCCATCAGCTCCGTCACCGTCCGCGGGACGTCGTGCGCCGCCCCCTCCCGCCAGCGCTGGTGGTTCTGCTGGGACTGCGGCGCCGGGCCAAACGCCCGCTCCATCACGCCGCTCGAGCTCGCCGCCCCCAGCCGCAGCGGGATTTGTTGGTCGACCCGACGATCCAGGTTCAACGCGAAAAGGGTGAACGACAATATCCGCGTCGGCCAGCCTGCACGGAAATGAGCGGGTGGCGGATCGATCTTGCCTTGATCGCGACACCAGCGCACACATAACATGCACATGGAGTTAAGTGAGCGAGGTGCCCGTGGATGCCAGGTCGTGTGGTTTGGTGCGGCTGCGCACGAGCTGGTCACAGCTGCAAAACGAATGCCGGGACGAAAGATTGAGAGCCGCATGTCCGAGCAGCGCAAAAATTTCCCAGAGTTCTACGTTACCGCGGCCCAGCCGTGCCCATATCTGCCCGGCCGCCAGGAGCGAAAACTCTTCACGCACCTGACGCACGATAAGCCGCAAGGGCTCGTTGACAACCTGTTGCGCGGCGGTTTTCGCCGCAGCCAGAACATCGCCTACATGCCCTACTGCGAAGGCTGTCACGCGTGCATCTCGGTGCGCGTGGTCGTGGACGAATTTGTGCCGTCCGCTTCCATGCGCCGGTTGCTCTCGCTCAATGCCGACTTGACGGCGCGGCGCCGTCCAGCGGCGCCGACCTCCGAGCAGTATGCCCTCTTTCGCCGCTACATCGATGCCCGTCATGCCGATGGTGGCATGGCCGACATGGGCGTGCTCGACTACGCGATGATGGTCGAGCAGAGCGTACTCGAGACCACAATCACCGAATATCGCAAGCAGCCGATCGGCGATGCCTCGTCGCCGGATCCGGCGAGCTGGCCGCTTATGGCAGCGACGCTGTGCGACCGGTTATCCGACGGCATATCGATGGTCTATTCGTTTTATGAGCCGTCCGAAACCCGTCGCGGGCTCGGCACCTACATGATTCTCGAGACCATTTCTGCGGCCCGCGCGATGGGGCTGCCGTATGTGTATCTCGGCTATTGGATCGAAGGCTCGCGCAAGATGAGCTACAAGACGCGTTTTTGCCCCCAAGAGCGGTTGGGCCCTCGTGGCTGGGAACGCGCGTGAGTGGCGCGTCGCCGCCGCGCGCCGAGTCCTCGCAACAGCGCGCTAGCCCCGATCGCGTTTGCCAAGCGTACGCAGCCGAAGTGCGTTGAGCTTGATGAAGCCCTGCGCATCCTTCTGATCATATGCGCCCTTGTCATCTTCGAATGTCACCAGTGTCGAAGAATAGAGGGATTTTGAGCTCGAACGGCCGACAATGATGACGTTGCCTTTATAAAGTTTTAATCGTACTTCGCCTTCCACGTGCTCCTGGCTCTTGTCGATCAGAGCCTGCAGCATTTCACGCTCTGGCGAGAACCAGAAGCCGTTATAGATGAGTTCGGCGTAGCGCGGCATCAGTTCGTCTTTTAGGTGCTGGGCACCCCGGTCGAGCGTCAAGCTTTCCATGGCGCGGTGGGCGGCCAGCAGGATCGTGCCACCGGGAGTCTCGTAGACACCGCGCGACTTCATGCCCACAAAGCGGTTCTCGACCAGGTCGACGCGGCCGATAGCGTTGTCGCGACCCAGATCGTTCAGCGCCGTGAGGAGTTGAGCAGGGCTCAACGGCTTCCCATTAAGGGATACCGCATCGCCTCTTTTGAACCCGAGCGTGATGATCGTCGCTTTGTCGGGAGCATCCTCTGGCGCGATCGTGCGCATATAAACGTAGGGTGGCGGCTCCTCATTGGGATCCTCCAGTACCTTGCCCTCTGAGGATGAATGCAACAGGTTTGCGTCCACCGAAAACGGCGCTTCACCGCGCTTGTCTTTGGCGACAGGAATTTGATGTTTCTCGGCGAAGGCGATGAGGTCTTCGCGGCTCTTGAAATCCCACTCCCGCCACGGCGCGATAATTTTGATGCCGGGCTCCAATGCATAATAGCCGAGCTCAAAGCGAACCTGATCATTACCTTTGCCGGTCGCGCCGTGACAAACGGCATCCGCACCCATCTTGCGCGCAATCTCGATCTGCTTTCTTGCGATCAGCGGACGGGCAATGGATGTACCGAGAAGATAAACGCCTTCATACAGTGCATTCGCGCGCATCATCGGGAAAACATAGTCGCGCACAAACTCCTCGCGCAGGTCCTCAATGAAGATGTTCTCGGGCTTGATCCCAAGCAGGAGGGCTTTAGCGCGCGCGGGTTCCAGTTCCTCACCCTGTCCCAGATCGGCGGTGAAAGTGATGACCTCACAGCCATACGTTTCCTGCAGCCACTTGAGAATGATGGACGTATCGAGCCCGCCAGAATAGGCAAGCACAACCTTCTTGACCGTACCCTTGGCGAAGTTTGCGGCGGACGACGTGCCAGACGGTGCGGCCATGTGCGTTGATCCTGGGTCCATGAATGCCGATTTCGCCCGCAGGGGTGGGGGTGTCGGGCGCGGCGCACTATAGGCAGCCACGCGCCGGCTTCAAGACGTGGCTCAGGGTCGCGCCCCAATCCCTGTTCCAGGGATGAAAAGCCAGCGGCCTGCTGGCCAAGTCGACGACGGCCTAGGGGGCTCTTTCGCCTGGCGCATACGTGGCGAGGGACAGCGCGTGAACTTTGCCCGCCAATTCGTGCGCCAGCAAGTCGTTGACCATGCGATGGCGGACAATGCGCGGCTTTCCGGCGAACTTTTCAGAGACGACGAGCACGCGAAAGTGGCTTTCGCCCGTACCCGGTGAGGATCGATGGCCGGCGTGCAGCGCACTCTCGTTGATGACATCGAGACGCTCGGGCTCCAACCCAATGAGGAGCTTCTCACGGATCTGGTCTTCGATTGACATCTGATAAAGTCCGGATTCGCGCTTAAATCGCGCATTCATCATGCTCACATCATAATACATATGGCGAACCTGCCACGTCTGCCAAGCCACCCGCGGGATCGGCTTGTCGGACGAACGAAGGTTCATCATACTGTGTGGTCATGAAGCTCGACTCGAAATACTTCGACAGCATTCGCATCGGCACCAAGCGGCGCCCCGACGACGAGGGCCCGCGCACAGGCCCGCGCTGCCAAGCCAAAGGCTGCGACCAACCGGCCACGCATCGTGCGCCCAAAGGACGCGGCCGGGACGGGGAATATTACCGCTTCTGTGTCGAACACGTGCGGGCCTACAATGCCTCGTACAACTATTTCGACGGCATGTCGGACGTGGAAGTCGCGGATTTCCAAAAGGACGCGCTGACCGGGCACCGTCCGACCTGGAAACTTGGCGTCAACTCCTGGGCTCCGGGCACGTCCCCCGGTCTCGATAATAGTCGAGCCGACCCTTCCGCAGCAGCGGATGGGGCAGACCCCACAATGCCAGGCCGCGCGGCGGCCTTCTTTGCCCGTCGTGCACGGCACGCTCGCGCTGCGGATACCGAAACCCGCCGCCACTTGCGACCCCTTGAACGCAAGGCGCTGGCCACGTTGGGCCTACCGCACGGAGCGTCACGCGAGGACATCAAAGCCCGCTTCAAAGAACTCGTGAAAGTTCATCACCCCGACGCGAACGGCGGAGACACGCGCTCCGAGGACAAGTTGCGCGAGATCATCCAAGCCTATAATTATTTGAAACAGTCGGGCTTGGCTTGACGGGGAGCCGAAAGGCCAGCTGTTCGATCGTGCCTGAGCAAGCGTCTCGAAAATGGGGCGCCGAAATGCCGGGACATTTGCGAGCCATCCGGCCACATTCCAGCCGGCCACGCGGTGTCCATGTGCTCCGAGACCTCATCTGGGAACCTGGACACATCGTAATGTGACAACCCCGATGTCGCGATCCACCACATGCGCCGGAGAGGACACCGGCAACCACGACGAAAGGACGACGCATGCGCGCGCCCACCCCGCAAGCGGGCAAGACAACCAAAGAGGTCGCCGGTCTGCCGGATATGAAACTATCGGTTCGACAGGTGTTTGGCTTCGAGACCGACATGGAAGTGCCGGCCTACGCCCAGCCCAGTGAGCATGTCCCGGACATCGACCCGGACTATTTATTCAATCGCGAAGTGACGTTGGCCATCCTCGCCGGCTTCAAACACAATCGGCGCGTGATGGTGCAGGGTTACCATGGGACGGGCAAGTCGACCCACATTGAGCAGGTGGCCGCGCGGCTGAATTGGCCGTGTATTCGCGTCAATCTCGACAGCCACGTCAGCCGCATCGACTTGATCGGCAAGGATGCGATCGTGCTCAAAGACGGCAAGCAGGTCACGGAATTCCGCGAGGGCATCCTCCCGTACTGCCTGCGCACCAACACTGCACTTGTGTTCGACGAGTACGATGCGGGACGTCCGGACGTGATGTTTGTCATTCAGCGCGTACTCGAAGTCTCAGGTAAGCTCACGCTGCTTGACCAATCGACGGTGATCAAACCGCATCCCGCGTTTAGGCTCTTTGCGACGACAAATACCATAGGCCTTGGTGACACCTCAGGCCTCTATCACGGCACGCAACAGATCAATCAGGGGCAGATGGACCGCTGGTCCATCGTCACCACGCTCAACTACCTGCCGCATGACGATGAAGTGCGCATTGTGCTGTCAAAGGTGAAGTCGTTCGCCAAAACCGAAGCCAAGCGCAAGCAGATCAGCGCGATGGTGCGCGTTGCCGATATGACGCGTTCGGCCTTTATCAATGGCGATCTGTCCACCGTAATGAGCCCGCGCACGGTCATCACATGGGCGGAAAATGCCGATATTTTTGGCGACATCGGCTTCGCATTCCGCCTGACGTTCCTCAACAAGTGCGACGAACTCGAGCGGCCGTTGGTTGCCGAATTCTATCAGCGCGCGTTCGGCGAGGAACTACCCGAAAGTGCCGCCAACGTGGCACTGAGCTGACAGCCCGAAATGCGCGAGGCCCGGACGTCGTGAAAGATTTGCGGTTCGCATGAGCACACCGCCCAAACGCAAAGAAGCGCCATCAGAACCCTTCAAGCGGGCGGTGGGGCTCACCGTGCGCGCGATCGCAGGCGATGATGAGGCAAGCGTCGATTTTGCGCCCGGCAAGCCCGGCATCGACGGCCACCACGTGCAACTGCCCGAGCCTTCTCGCACGCCGACTCGGGCTGAGATTGCGCTGGTGCGCGGCTGGGCCGACAGTCTGGCACTAACGCTTGCCTGTCATGATGCGAAACTACACCGCAGACTCGCACCGTCCTCCGGCGAGGCGCGCGCAATTTTCGAGGCTGTCGAGCAGGCCCGCATCGAAGCGATTGGTGCCAATCGCATGGCGGGGATGGCAGAAAACCTGCGTGCGAAATGCGAGGATCACTATGCGCATGGGCGCTACGCCTCGATCCGTGCGCGCGACGAAGCGCCCTTGGACGAGGCACTAGCCCTCCTCGTTCGCGAACAACTGACCGGCGCACCACCTCCTGAGTCGGCCAAAGCGCTGCTCGATGTCTGGAGGCCGATCCTCGAAAAAAGCTGCGGCAAGACGCTCAAAAAATTATCCGCCAGCGCCGAAGACCAGGAGGCGTTCGCCCGTCTTGTGCGCGAGATGCTGCGCACACTCGAGCTATCGGAAAAGCCCGAAGACGCCGAACGCGAGGAGAGCGAGGAGGAGCCAGAACAAAGCCCGGACGGTGGCGCCGAGCAAGGTGAGGCCAACCAAGACAAATCGTCCGGCGAGCAGCAGGCGAGTGACGATCGCGCCGAGGACGGAGAAGCCGGGGAGAGCGCGCAGATTGCGGACGCCGGCGACACGGACGTATTTGACATTGAGGACGAAACAGAGGGCGAAGGCGAGGCGACGGAACCCTGGCGACCGAACCCCTCCGTGCTCGATGATCCCGAACGCTTCGGCTACAAAGTGTTTTCAACGGCCAGCGATGAAATTGTGGAGGCGGAGAAGCTCTCCACGCCGGAAGAACTGGACCGTTTGCGCGGTTTTCTCGACAAGGAATTGCGCGTTTTATCAAGCACAGTTGCACGCTTAGCCAACCGCTTGCAGCGCCGCCTGCTTGCCAAGCAGAACCGAGCGTGGGACTTCGACCTGGAAGAAGGCATGCTCGATGTCGCCCGATTGAGCCGCATCGTCACCGATCCCATGGTGCCGTTATCCTTCAAACGCGAGCGCGACACCGAATTCCGCGATACGGTCGTAACCCTTTTGATCGACAATTCGGGCTCCATGCGCGGCCGACCCATCATGGTCGCAGCGTGCTGTGCCGATATTCTGGCGCGAACCCTCGAACGCTGTGGCGTGAAAGTGGAAATTCTGGGGTTCACGACGCGCGCGTGGAAGGGTGGGGAAGCACGCGAGCGCTGGCTCGCTGCTGGCAAGCCGGGCAAGCCAGGCCGGCTGAATGATCTGCGTCACATTATTTACAAGACCGCCGATTCACCCTGGCGAAGGGCTAAGCGCTCGCTGGCTCTGATGATGCGCGAGGGCCTGCTCAAAGAGAACATCGACGGCGAAGCACTGGCGTGGGCACATCAACGGCTGCTGGCGCGGCCCGAGCGCCGCCGTATTCTGATGATGATCTCGGATGGTGCGCCGGTCGACGATTCGACGCTATCGGAAAACTCTGGCAGCTATCTGGAAAATCACTTGCGTCAGGTCATCCACGAGATTGAGACGCGTTCACCGGTCGAACTGATCGCGATTGGCATCGGACATGATGTGACGCGCTACTATCGCCGTGCGGTGACGATCACAGATGCGAGCGAGCTTGCTGGCGCCATGACTGACAAGCTCGTGGAACTGTTCGAGGAAGAGCGCGGGTCAGGGGCGCGTTCGTCCATTCGTGGCAAGCACAATCGCACGGTTCATTGAGTGAGACGAGCACAAGCAACGCGGTTTTGCGGGAGGCTGCCACGAGGCGCCACCCCACCGCGAGTGCCGCCTTAGCTCAGTTGGTTAGAGCGCTAGATTGTGGATCTAGAGGTCCCCCGTTCGATCCGGGGAGGCGGTACCACTCCCCTATAGTGCCAGGCGCAACGCTGACAGGTCGTTGGCGATCGCG
>JAKALI010000768.1 GCA_021813195.1 Pseudomonadota bacterium | reverse complement strand
GCCGTCTCGGGCCGCGTCCGGCAGACGAGCCAGACGGACGAGGCGAGCGCAGCGGACGACAGGGCCCTGGTGCGGTTACCCATCTCGGTCTGGATCGGCCACGAACCATCCACGACAAACCCTGCTCGGATGATCGCCGATACGAGCGCTTCCCATGCCTCCGGCTGCTTGTTGGCGAACACGACCACCATCCGGCCGTCAGGATTGAGCGCCTTGTCGCACGCAACGAACGCACGATGCATACCGTCTTCGTAGGACTGCTTCGACCTTGCCTTGTCCCCACCGAACCTGCTCGCGTCGTCGATCAGCTCGCCATCGTTCGCCTCACTGGACCACTTCGGCCCGAGCGGCTCGGCAAACGCCTCGTCGATCTCGGGCGAGAGCCCGTGCAGCGTCCGGCGGAGCCACACGTAGAAGAAGTCCATAAGATCCGAGTAGGGGATCGCGTCATAGTAGGGCGGGTCGGTAACAACCGCATCGAAACCAACGCCGCTGGTATCCAGCGCGCTTGCACTGTGTGCCTTCGGCGCCGCGTCCGTTCTGATTGCGCAGGTGTGCTCCGCGACTTTGGCTACCCACTCAACGGCCCCGGCGAACCCGCCACTCGACCCCGAAGTCGTGACGCCCTCGATTGCGTCCCAGGTAATGGGTAGGGCGAAGCGCGAGAATGTGTTGATCACGCCACTTTGGGTAGGAGTTGGATCGGGGCGGCATTGCATGCTCGACCGATCTGCGAGGCGATCGACGGCCATGGCCAGATTGGCCAAGATGGCGTCGGACCATGTTTGCTCGTAAGCCAGACCTTGCAGGGCCCCCAACGCTGTTCGGGTGTGCTTCACGAACGTTCCGAGCGCGAAGAGCTGGCGCGGCGTGAACAGTTTCGACCAGCGGTCAAATCCGTACAGCGGCACGCGGAATCCGAGTGCTTCCTTGCTTGGCAGGGGTTCGTCCGGCAACCCGAATGGAATCTCCCCGAACACTCGCGGCAGCTCGGTCTCCGCCTCGGCGGCGGCGCGGATCTCCTCGTCCTCCGGCAAGCGGTACTCCTTGCCGTCCGGGCCATCGACGACGACCGCGGTCATCACCGTTCCGAGCCGGCCAGCGAGTCCTTCCTGGCGGATGTCCTCGGTCGTCATCGCCACCGTGCCGGGCTTGCCGCAGCACGGGCACGTCGCCCCGGCGCGGCTCATCGTCCCCTGGCCGAGCCGCTTGTCGTGCTCGCGCCGCTGCGCCGGGTTGCCGCCCTGCACCGGCACGCCGGTCTCGACGCCGAACACGACGCCGGCGCGCTGTTCGTTGGGCGCCATCGTCAACAACACGCGCTTGCGCTCCTTCTTGCACAGCCAGCGAGTTTTCAGCAGCGGGATCGTGGCGCGGCAGTTCTTGCATGCCACCGTGCGCGCCCACAGGTACGCTACCGTCGGCTTGACCACCCATCGCGGGTTGGAGCGGTTCGCCAGGTAATCCTCGTCGAACTCGGCGTTGAGTGACACCGGGTCGACCGTGTCATTGAAAGTCGCCTGCAGGAGGCGCGCCGGCCTGCACTCCCATTCCTGCCCGCTCTTCTCCCGGGGTTCGAACGCCGCATAGGTTGGGTAGAACCGCGCAAGGTCGGCCTTGGCGCGCTGCAGCACCCACCACCCCCACGCGCGCACGTGCCAGGCGAGATCCACGTCCGGGGGATTGAACATTCGCTCCTGCACGGCTGCGAGGTTGGACTCGAGCTGCTTCTTGGTGAGCTTGCCCGTGCCCTTGAAGAACCCCTCCATGAACTCGCGGTTGGCAAGCGCGAACTCGGGCAGCGGCCGGTGCTGGCCGGCGAGCTTCTGCGGGTATTCGAGCGTGCACTTGAGGATGAACCACGCGACCGGGTTGATGTCGATGGCGGTGGCCTCGCAGCCGAGGCGCATCGCCTCCAGGGGAATCGCGCCGCCGCCGGCGAACGGGTCGAGCACCTTCGGCGCCCGGCCGCCGTAGGCCTCGCGGATCCTGGCGCGGAACCACTCGAGGTCGGGGTTCGACTCGCGCCCCCAGTGCAGGATGCCGCCGACCGTCTCCTCGACTTCCTTCTCCTCGACTTTGCCCGACGGCATTTTCTTCTTCTTGATGACCTTCACCACCGTGCCGCCAAGCTTCTCGAGGATGCGCCGCCGCTCCTCGGCGTTGCCTGGATCGGATAGCAGCGTCGCGATCAGCGCGGCCCGGCACGCCGCCAGCGGCCGCCGCGCCGGCCAGATGTGCAGCGTCGAGATGTGCCCGTGCCGCACGTTCTTCTCATGCACAGAGTCAATCGACGCCTGCTTCAGCGGAAACGCAACTTCGATGAGGCGAGGATGATCCGTCATTACTTGTTCCCCTGACTGGACATGGCCCTAAACGCTCCTAGGAGTGCTTGCATCAATTCCGCGTGAGACGACCCAAGTTGCCCACGGGGCCCCTTGTCGGTCACGACGTTTACCTGTCCAGCACCCGCGGCTGAGGGTTCGATTTGCACGAGAATGTGACCGACATCGCGGGTTGTAAGCCGGCGCCTAAAGGTAGAACCATCCCAGAGACCCGCGATCTGCTGGTCGGAGTAGCCTGGGTCGACGTTTGGGTCATATGCGGCCACACTGACTAGGACCAGCGTCGGGCGCGCCAGCTCCATTAGGCTGCGCGAGAGACCGGATTTGTGCCCGTGATGGGGCGCGACGAGAATGTCAACGCTGCTTACCAGTGAACGCCATTCCTGTCTTGGTAGCACCGCTTCCCATGCCGCTTCCTCAACGTCGCCGCAAAGGAGAATCGAACGGCCCGAATACTCAAGTCGCGTCACGATGCTCGCATTGTTGACCTTCGAATTCGGGGACCCGCCTAGCTGACGAGCTGCCTCAACCGGCAGTGCAAGCTCCCGAAGGCTCACTCCCGCGAAGTCAGGGGGATTCGTTCCAGGCCTCACCTCCTGCCGAAACCAGGTAGCAAAGCGAACGACGATCTGTTGGCCTTGCTGAGAGCTTGAGTCAAGAGCGTCCCGCAGGTATGCGTTGTCGAAATCCAAGGTTCGGA
>JAKALI010000767.1 GCA_021813195.1 Pseudomonadota bacterium | reverse complement strand
ATGAGCAGCGACGATTCTGGATCAACATGCATTGACCTGCCACTTCCAGTCCAGAGACGCAAGCTTTCTGCACTGCGGACATTGATCGCCCGAGCAATGCTCCGCGCCGACAAGAGACACGACGATACTATTCCTCGGATTGTTGGCCGAAGAATTCGAGGAATTGTATCATCTGAGCCCCTCATGGTTGCAGGGGTTGGGTGGATAACTGGGGAGTTAAAGGAAGTTCCTAGACCGGGACAATTGTAATCTCCGTGCTATATAAACGGCGTCTTGGCAGCGTGAAGAACGCAAATATCGACGCCATCCACCGCCGTGCGGCGGGTCACTCAACCCTATAGCCGAGCGCCCGATATCCAGATCGCCGCCTTGCGGCCATCCGCGCAAGAATGGGCACGAGGTCATCGACATAGTCGACGACGAGAACCTCTATTTTACCAGCATGCTGCCGGTGAAGCCGGCCGACATATTGGGCCAACGTGCCCTTCCACGAAATGGGCATCGTCAAGAACAGCGCGTCCAACCTTGGGTCGTCAAAACCCTCGCCGACGTAACGCCCTGTCGCGAGGATGAGTCGTTCCTGATCGTCCGCCACTCGCAGGGCGGCATCCGACGCCTTGCGTTCGGCTGCTGACATTCCGCCTCGTAGGACGACAAGATTACGCACGAAGCGCGAAAAGCGGTCTTGCAGATATTCGAGATGATCCCGGCGCTCGGTGAGCACGATCGGTGAGCGTTTCGCCTTCAGCGCCTTCAACACATCGTCGACGATCAGGTTGTTACGCGACTCGTCCTGTGCGGTGGCTGCATAAATTGCTGGCATAGAGGGACGGTCCGATCCCTCCAAGGGTGGCGGCAGTTGAAACTGCGTCGACCGAGTCTGGGCGCGGTGAACGATCCCCCGCCCCGCCGCCTGGGCACGCGCATCGACGCGATGGCGAACGGGTCGCATTGCATGAAGACGATCGGATGATGACCATCTTTGCGGGCCACCGTCGCGGATAGTCCGAGAACGTAGCGCGCTTTCGCCCGGCGGGCCACGAGCTCAAAACTCGCCGCCGAAAGATGATGGCACTCGTCGACAACCAGATGGCCGTAGTCCGCCACCATGTCGGATACTTCACTCGGCGCACGAGGCTCTGGATCAGCGCGACATCAATGACGCCGATGTCCTTCGGGTCGATATTGAGAAAGGTCCTTAACTCCATCCAGGACTATCCCAAACCCGCCGTTTCTACCCCCTCACTCCCACTCGATCGTTCTGAGCTATGGTAACGCGTTGATCTAGCGGCGCAAATTTTTTCTGCGCACGACGAAGAACCGTCTCCCCGATCCGTCAGAAATTTGCGCTCTTGATTTCAAAGGGGAATTTCGTCGATTCGGAATTTGCTTGGTTTCAGCCACTATCGGCATCAATTGGTCGATTTTCCACGTCGTCGGCCGCGATAGCGTCGTCGGCTCGGCGGTAAAAAAGACCGTCAGCCCCCGAGGTCGTAATCACCTGACAGTAAGCCATGGCCGCAACCACCGTACAAATTGAGCTTCCAAATTATCCACGATCGCGCCCGCTGGAAGCGGCAGACCTCACTTCTCACTCGGGCCTCGCATCCGCTCCGTGCTCCGACAACTGGGCGCCAAACCAGCGGTGAACCGCCGTCACCAAATGCCGGTCCTGAGTCTCGAAGGTGATTGCCGCACCAAGCTGTAATTCTGAACAGGAGACGGTGATCTCTTGATGATGGCCTGCGAGCTCCGACACGCCCGGCATCGTTACACCGTGAAGCGACGTAGGATCGGCGTAATCGCCGCGCTGAAAGGCTTCAGCCTCGCGACGGAGATGTTGCCGGATGAGCCCCACCTGGTCCTTGTCCCGCGCGTCCTTGACCACGACACTTTGAACTCCGCCCGAGTCCGTCATCCTGAAGACATGCGTTGTCTTACTGAGATCGAAGGGCATGACGGTTTGCCCCATTTGATGAACATGCTCTTGTTTGGTCTGACTTAACGCAGGCGTGATACCCGACGACGCAGCAAACGCCAAGGTGGCCGCACCTACACGAAGCACAAGTTGAATTGACTTAATCATAGCTTGCTTCTTCCATTGTACCGTTGAAGTTTCGACCGGCGATCTGCCGGAGAAGCTCTTGCATTGGCATCGGTCTTTCTCGCCGCCAGCAGCACGCTCATGGCCGCCCAGCATCGAGCCACCAGCGAGCTATGCGCGAGACCACCACCAGTGAGGCATGCGCGCCGTCGGCGGCGCCCTTTTCGAAATCGCCTTCAACGCGGCCCATTTGATTTGTGACGTGGGCGAGACAGAGAACCGGCTTATGCCGGGCTTCGGCAAACGCATACAACGCCGCCGCTTCCATCTCGACCGCGAGGATGCCGGCTTCGTGCGCCGCCGCAATTGCCTCGGCGGTCTCGCGGAACGGCGCATCCGTGGTCCAGGTCGCACCCACCCGCACAGAGATGCCGGTGCTTGTCAGCGACGCCTTGGCAAGCTCAACGAGGTCGCCGTCGGCGGTGCTGTAATCCGTCGGCGGGAGATAGTGGTAGCTGGTCCCCTCGTCGCGCAAAGCCCGATCGATGATGATGAAATACGGTGGCGACTGCACCGGCAGAACTTGGCCGGCCGATGTCATACTGAGGAGGAGCTGGCAGCCGGAGGCAAAAAGCTCTTCGGCGACGAGGACCGCGAACGCCGAGCCGACGGCGCAGCCGATGATGCCGTAGCCCAGACCCTCGTGCTCGAAGGCGAAGAGGTCGGTGTGGTAGCAAGGCCATGCGGCGAGCCGACGAGCGCGGTTCGCGGCGACGAGGTGGCGCACGATATCGCCATCGGGATCAAGGATGCAGATTTCGGGAACGACACCGGCGTCAATTCCCTTCTGCCGACGCGCTTCCCGGAGCAAAGCCTCGGGTGTGAACACCGAGGGTGCGCGATGGTGCTTGCGCTGCAGGATGGGTGGCTTTTGCCTCGCGTTGTTTTCCGGCGATGTCATCGTGCTTTGTCCGTCGCCTTCGCCTGACGGTGCTCCGTCAT
>JAKALI010000766.1 GCA_021813195.1 Pseudomonadota bacterium | reverse complement strand
TCGCTGTACATCAATTCGCCGGGTGGTTCAATCACGGCGGGTTTGGCGATTCTGGACACGATGAACCTGATCGAGCCGGACATCGTGACGTACTGCGTGGGACAGGCGGCGTCGATGGCCGCGGTGGTGCTCGCCTGCGGCACCAAAGGGAAGCGGTACAGCCTGCCGCATTCGCGGATTCTGATTCATCAGCCGTCCATGAGCGGGCTGGCGGGCCAGGCGGCCGACATTGACATTTACGCGAAAGAGATCCTGCGCATGCGTGAGAATCTCAATGCCATTCTTGCCAACGCGACCGGGCAACCGGTGGATAAGGTGGCGCGGGACGTCGATCGCGACTACATCATGGAACCGGACCAGGCTCTGGACTACGGCATGATCGACCGGATCATCACGAGCCGCAATCTGCAGCCGGTGCCGACGCGGTAGCGGAATTTTCCGAGGCATTTTTCCGGCCCGCTCACGACAGACCTTGCGTCAAGGTTGCCGTGGGTGGGCCGGTTTGTTTTTTGGGCCGGGTAACCTTCCCTGCCCCGCACGGTATTGCCCGGTGAGACGCTTTTCATGGATCGATTCCGGCTTCGGGTGCGTAATTACCGCATAGGCTGAGGCAAGGCAGGCAATGAAGACACTCGGACGGGACATTCGTTTTTCACTGCGCGCGCTGAGGAAGTCCCCGGTGTTGACCGCCGTGGCAATCGTATCGCTGGCGCTCGGCATCGGCGCGAATACGGCGATTTTCACGCTGCTCGACCAGATGCCGGTGCGTCTGCTGCCCGTGGAGCACCCCGAGCAACTGGTGCTGCTGGCCCGGCACGGGCACAACTACGGCAGCCACTGGGGCATGAACGCGGTGTCGTACCCGATGTACGACGACCTCCGGCACCACAATCAGGTTTTTACGGATATGTTCTGCCGTTTCCCGTACGAGTTCAGCCTCACCGCCGGCGGCCGTACGGAGCGCGTCAATGGTGAATTGGTTTCGGGCACGTACTTTCCGGTGTTGGGCGTGAAGGCCGTGGTTGGACGCACAATCGGGAAAGAAGACGACGACAAACCGAACGCGCATCCCGTGGCGATGCTGAGCTACGACTACTGGCAGACGCGGTTTGGAGGAAGCCGGTCCGTGCTCGGCAGTACGATTCTGCTCAACGGGCATAACTACACGGTGATCGGCGTCGCGCAGCCCGGTTTTGACGGCGTTGAGTTGGGCCATATCAGCCAGGTTTTCGTGCCCGTGATGATGAAGGAGTGGGTGACGCCTCTATGGAACGGGCTGAAGGACCGGCGGTGGAGCTGGGTGAACGCGTTCGGGCGCCTGAAGCCGGGTGTGAGCCGCGAGCAGGCACAGGCGTCGCTGGCGCCTTACTATCATTCGCTGCTCGAAATGGAAGTGAAGGAACCGGCGTTCCGGAACGCGTCACCGTTCGAGCGGGAGCGGTTCGTACAGGGGACGCTCGAGGCGCTGCCGGGGTCCCAAGGCCAGTCTTATGTCCGGCAGATGATTGCGAAACCGCTATGGGTGCTGATGGCGTTGACGGCGGGCGTGCTGCTGATCGCGTGCGCGAATGTGGCAGGGCTTTTGGTGGCGCGCGCGGCGTCGCGGCAGCGGGAGATCGCGATTCGGTTATCGCTGGGCGCGAGCCGGGCGGTTTTGATCCGGCAGCTTTTGGTGGAGAGTCTGCTGCTTGCGGGCGCAGGCGGGTTGGCGGGCCTCGCGCTGGCCTCGTGGTCGGACCGGTTGCTGACAAGCTTCCTGCCTCCGGACACGGCCCAGCTTCATCTGTCTACGACACCCGACCTGCGGATTCTGTTGTTCACTTTCGCGGTCTGCGTGATTACGGGAATTCTCTTCGGGCTGGCTCCCGCGATGCAAGCGACGCGGCCGGACGTAGCGCCGGCGCTCAAAGACGAAGCGGGCGCGGTGATTTCGGGCGGCCATGTGCGCCTGCGCAAGACGCTCGTTGCGGTGCAGGTGGCGCTGAGCGTGTTGTTGCTCGCCGGCGCGGGCCTGTTCATCCGCAGTTTGAAACACCTGCAGGACATGGGGCCGGGGTTCAGTACCGCAAGGCTGATCTCGTTCGAGGTGGACCCATCGCTGAACGGGTACACGAGTGAGCGGACGAAGTCGTTCTACCGGCTGTTGCGGGATCGGTTGAGCGGCGCGCCGGGCGTACAGTCGGTGGCGCTGGCGGCCGTGCGCATTCTCGAGTTCAACGAGTGGGACAGTTCTCTCACCGTGGAGGGCTACAACGCCAAGCAGGGCGAGAACGTGTATGCGTACATGAACTCGGTGACGCCCGGATACTTTGCGGCGCTGGGCGTACCGGTGCTGGCAGGACGCGACTTTACCGACCGCGATACCAACGTGGTGAAACACGGCGATGGCGAAGACAACTTTGTTGCCGACAAGGTGATCGTGAATGAAACCTTCGTGAAGAAGTATTTCAACGGGAAGAATCCGATCGGCCGGCACGTGGGCTACGGTACCGACCCTGGGACCAAGACCGACATGGAAATCATTGGCGTGGTGAAAGACATCAAGTACACCGATCTCCGCGACAAGATTCCGCAGCAGATGTTCGAGCCGGCCCTGGCCAGCCGGCATCCGGGAGGCATGACGGTGTATGTGCGAAGCGCGCTGAACCCGGAGCAGTTGTTCGGGGAAATTCGCGCGCAGGTACACGATCTCGATCCGAACCTGCCGGTGTTCGGGATGCGGACGATGGAGGAGCAAGTGTCGAACTCGTTGATGCTGGAGCGGCTGGTGGCGAGCCTGTCGACCGTTTTCGGGGTGCTTGCAGCCATTCTGGCGGCGATCGGGCTGTACGGTGTGATGGCGTTTACGGTGACACGGCGGACACGCGAGATCGGCATACGGTCGGCGCTGGGCGCTTCGCGGGGGCATGTGATCTGGATGGTGATGCGCGAGGTTCTGGTGCTGCTGGCGGCCGGAGCGGTGGTGGGGGTGGGCGCGGCGCTGGCGCTGGGGAAATTGGTGCAGAGCCAGTTGTTCGGGGTGGCGGCGACCGATCCTGTCTCGCTG
>JAKALI010000765.1 GCA_021813195.1 Pseudomonadota bacterium | reverse complement strand
CCTCACTCGACGACTGCGGCGTCTGGCCGGCGCAGACCAACAATCTGGGACCGGCTTGTATCGGGTTTCGCCCCGTTTGCCGATCCGGAGCTGTGGTTGCGCGCCTGCACGCTTGCGGCCCTCAGAGAGCGCGACGGCTCTGTTGGGCTGGAGGTCGTGAGCTTATCGGCTCTGTTTGGCGGAGGCAGCCATGATGACCCGCAAGATCCAGCATCGGGAGCGGCCTATCAGCGTTCGGCTGCAGCTCTGGTGGCTCGGGAAAGTGGAGGTCCTTGTTCTCAAACACGTGCCGAAAGGCCCGTTTGCGCGATCCGCTCTCGCATGGGTGGACCAGAGCCACGTGCGAATCCGGCAAAGGCTCGGTCGCAACGAAACCGGCGGGAAGCGCTGATGCGCTCTCCGCGGTCAATCGCGCGCCACTTGGAAGAACGGGCCTGCCTGTTCGGTGCGATCTGGGTTGTGAGGGTCGCGCGCATTCTTGTGCGGGAGGGGTTTCTGAACAGGCGTGGCGCGTTCGCGGCGTTTCGCCTTTCGTCGCGCCTCTCGAGGAGGTCGTGGCGCATTTGGAAGTCCGAGCGAGCCCGCCGTCGAAGCGCAATGTGGGGTGAGTCCAACTGACCTGGCTCGGTCGGCCAGCAGCGAAGTCTACTGAGGAGACGTGCAATGCAAATGAGAAAGCGAGCTGAATTCTTTCATGGCGAAAGAAGCGCATTCGGCAGCCGGTTGGTGACCGAGCGGCGACGGGACATCGTGAAAACGCGGGGACGCTCAAGCGCCGCACTTCGAGTTGCTGTCCGTCTGCGGGTCGGCGGGCTGTTGGCGGCGGTTGCCCATTGGCTCGCCCGCACTGCCTTTCAACTCGCGCGGGAGCGCTTGATTCCCGTTGCGCAAGCAAAGGCGCTTTTGCGCATGGCGGCGCAGGTCAATCGGCAAAGTATCCGCCTGCGGCAGCGGGAGCGTTTTAGAACAGATCGCTGGTGAGCAAACTTTGCGTACCAAATCGAAAGGAATCAACCATGCCCGAACCTCCTAGTTGCTGCGTGAGTGAATACTCACGCAGCCCCCCAATACCCCGAAAATAGAGCGGCCTCACGTCGATCACGAGATGGCTTGCTCGTCCCGTGATCAGTGGAGCTGCTGATGATCTGTGATGAAATTGAAGTTCGCAAGAAGGATGCGCCTGTACGGAATTACGGCCGTGAACCGCGGTTCGGTCGACGCGGTCTGTCGGCGCGCGCCTGCTTCCCCGTTCTGCTGCTTGTCGCCGCGACAGGCGCGGGAAACGCGCACGCCCAGGAGATTCCGGCCGGCGCCGACCGCTTGGGCACGGAACGGCGTCTTGATGTTCGGACCAAAGCGGATCGGCCGCCCAGCGAGGCCGAAATGAAGAGGGTTTATGACTGGACCGGCTTTTATGTCGGTGGTCACTTCGGCTACGGTGGCGGCCGCTTGGGCGATGACTCCCGCCCCAAGCCTGAGCAGGGCGTCTTCCTGCCTCATAGTCCGACCGGCCTCATTGGTGGTTTTCAGGTCGGCTATAACCGGCAACTCGACAATCATCTGGTGCTCGGTGTTGAAGCCGACGCGTCGTTCACGAGCCCGACCGACGAGCCGGCGTTGGCGCCGGCGCCGTTCAATTCTACGGTCGACTACGTAGGCACCGCGCGCGGCCGAGTGGGTTACGCATTTGATCGGTGGATGCCCTATGTCACGGGTGGCTTCGCCTGGGGGCATGGTCATATCGAGGTCAACGACGGCAGCGGTGCGCAACTCGGCCGCTATCAGACGGGCTGGACCGCAGGCCTCGGTGCGGAATTCGCGTTGAGCGGCAATTGGACGGCGAAAGTCGAGTACGACTATGTGAATCTTTCTGCGGCTACTTATGATCTGGGCCGCTTCGATCTGCCGAACGCCCGTCTTGCCCCCGGGCTTTACCTCGCCAAAATCGGGCTGAACTACCACTTCAACGATCTGCCGTGGGCGGCGTCCGGCTCACAGAGCGCGACGCCACGCTTGCCGGATTCGAGTGACTGGAACGTCCATGCGCAAACGACAGTGATTGCGCAGGGATATCCAAGCTTCCGCTCCCCCTATGCGGGTGCGAACAGCTTGCCGGGAGGCGGCGAGGTCCGCGAGACGTGGACGACGACCGCCTTCATCGGCGTCCGGCTGTGGCAGGGCGGCGAGTTCTATTTCAATCCCGAACTGGCGCAGGGATTCGGCCTGAATGGGACATTGGGTCTGGCGGGCTTCCCGAACGGCGAAGCACAAAAGGCTGGAGCCGCATTCCCGAAGATTCGGCCGCAACGCTATTACTTCAAGCAGACCTTTGGCCTCGGCGGCGAACAAGAGGACGTCGACGACGGTCCCAACCAGCTCGCGGGCAAACGTGATATCGATCGCATCACGGTGATCGTCGGACGCTTTGCCATCGGCGATTTCTTTGACAACAACACCTATGCGCACGATCCTCGCGCCGATTTCATGAACTGGGCGCTGTGGTCGTCCGCGGCTTACGATTTCCCGGCGGATCTCCCCGGATACACGCGCGGCGCAATCGTCGAATTGAATAAGAAGGACTGGGCAGTCCGCGCGGCATTCGTTCAGGTGCCGTCCGAGCCCAACAGCGATGTCTTGAAATTCAACACGGGCGGCGCCGTGGTGGAGTTCGAGCAGCGTTACGCCATCGCGGGCCAGCCTGGAAAACTGCGGCTCGGCGTCTTTGGCACCCAGGGTGTCATGGGCAACTACCGCCAGGCCCTGGCAATCGAGAGCCAGGATTCCACGCAAGACATCAATACGGTGATGGCGAGTATTCGCCACGTGAATCCGAAATACGGCTTCTACGCGAATTTGGAGCAGCAGATTGCGCCTGGGATCGGCGTTTTCGGTCGCGTGAGCTGGAACGATGGGCAAAACGAGACGCTGTCGTTCACCGACATTGACCGAAGCGTGTCAGGCGGCGTTTCGATCAAGGGCAATCCTTGGGGTCGTCCGAACGATACCGTCGGGATCGGTGGGGCCATCAATGGGCTGTCTGCTGCCCA
>JAKALI010000764.1 GCA_021813195.1 Pseudomonadota bacterium | reverse complement strand
CCGGCAAGCGCGCGGCGCCGAGAAGCACATAGCATCCGCGAACGCCGCCAAGCATGAACGCGAAGTCCTCAGCACCCATGACCGGTTGCATCTGGGCCTCGACGGAATCGGCCCCGGCTATATCCATCGCGACGCCAGTCGCAAATTGGGTTTCTTCTTGCGAATTGATCAGGACCGGATAACCGCGCTCGAACAGGAACTTGTGCTCTGCCCCGGCCGCTTCTGCCGCGCAGCGTACGATCTTTTCGAGGCCGGTTTCAAATTCGTCCCGCACAGCATTGTTGAGAGTATAGATCGTGCCGCGGACGATGGCCCTTTCAGGCGCGACATGAACGCTCTGTCGCGCGCTCGGATCGCCGCTCTGGAACTGAGTGATCGACAACACTACAGGTTCGGCCGGATTGACGTAGCGCGCCTTGAAGGCATGCATGTCTTGCACGATCCTGGCCGCGGTCAGCAGCGGGTCGGGGACCGCGAACTGCGTCGCCGGATGCGAAAGCTGGCTTAGGATATGGAATTCGAACGTATCGATCGATGCCAGCATCGGGCCGGTTCGCACGTGGAACGTGCCGGCCGGGAAGGCGGGTACGTTGTGAAGGCCGAAAATCGCACCCACCGGAAATTTTTCGAACAATCCATCCTTTACCATCGCGTTTCCACCGCAGCGCTCGTCTCCCGTTTCTTCGGCAGGCTGGAAAATGAAGCGGATGGAACCGTCGAAGCGACCATGGCGGGCAAGGTAGCTTGCGGCTCCGAGCAACATCGCGGTATGACCGTCATGCCCGCACGCATGCATTTTGCCGTCGACTTTCGATCGGTATTCCAGATTTGTTTCTTCCTGGATGAACAGTGCATCCATATCGGCACGAAGGCCCACAGCCGCCTGACCGGTGCCGCGCCTGAGCGTGCCCACTACACCGGTTTTGCCCAGACCGCGATGGACCTCGATGCCGAACTCCGCGAGCTTTGCGGCCACGAAATCGGCGGTGGCATTTTCCTCAAATGCCGTCTCGGGATTGGTGTGGAGATGGTGGCGCCACTTGGCGGCTTCCTCCAAGATGTCGTCGTCGATTGCGGTTGAGCGGCTCATGGGACCCCTACTTCGATTGCCTGCGGTGCGAGTCAGTAGACCTGTTCGTAAAGTGAACAGACTTCTGCGGTCTGCTTGCCTTCCAGAAAAGACATCTCGGCCTTCTTGTGCTTCACATAGACGTCGGCGAATCCTTTCGGAAACCATCCGGTGACGGTCGAGTTTGGCGAGAAGCGCCCGAGCGCCTCGGGAAGTGATTGCGGCAGCCGGACATGGCCACGCTCGGCAAGTGCCTTCGGCTCAAGAAGTGACAGATCCTCGGTCGTGGCATTCGGCGTCGCAAGTCCCTCCTCGATGCCCTGGACGCCGGCATGGACAATGGCGGCAAGCTGGAGATGGGGACTTGCAGCCCCGTCGGCGGCTCGGAACTCAAAATTGAATTGTTCTGCCTTGGCGATGCCACTGATATCGGAAACAGGGCAGATGCGTACCGACGCCTCGCGGTCGCGGTAACCGAGATTATTGAAGGCCGCACTCCAACGGTGCGGCGTCAGCCGGATGTACGACACCTGGCTCGGCGCGGTGATGGCGACGATCGCATCGAGGTATTTCAGGACGCCCGCGACAAAGCTGCCGGCGGTGGCGTCAAGTTCGTATTTTCCGTTCGGATCCCACGTCGCCGGCTCGTCGCCTTTGAGCAGGCTTAGATGGACGTGAACCCCGTTGCCCACGCCGGCCGGATCGCGGATCGGCGTGAAGGTTAGCTTGCGGTCGGTCCGTTGAGCGACAGCGCGGAGCAGCTCGCGCAGGATCGCCGCGTTGTCGGCGATCCTGATGCCGCATGCTGGCCCCATGGTGACCTCATACTGGCCGGCTCCATATTCCCGCAGGAACGTGTCCGGTTCGATGCCGGCCGCGCGCAAGGCGGCGACCGCGGTCTCGGCAAAAGCGCGCTCAGCGCGAAAACCGGCGACCGAATAGGCGTCGCCGAGCTGCGGAGGCTGGTCGCGGAACTGAAACTCCTGCTCGAACGCGCCCTTCAAGGTCAGGCCAGCAATCTGGCGCAGCCTCTCCAATGCGGTCGCGAGGATGGACCGCGTGCACATTTCCCAGGCCCGACCGTCCGTATGACGAATGTCGCCGAAAGCGAAATGCTCCACGGGACGGCCATCCTCGAAATCGACGCGGACGCGCGCGGCCTCGTCGGGGATGAGAACGAGGTCTCCGAGCGCGCCAAAAGGGCTCTCTGCTATCACATCGAAACAGGTGATCTGGACGTTCGTCGGCGTCCAGCCGATGCCACGCTTCAAGCGCTCGTCGAATTGCGAGGCCGGAAATGCCTTGCCCCTCACTTTGCCGGCAATGTCCGTGCAACAGGCGATGACCATTTCCTCACGCTTCATCGCCGCCCCCGCTCTTCATGGCCGGCGGCGAAAGCCGGAGCGTATCCCATGTCGCGATGCGACCCTTTGTCGCATGCCAATTGGCCTCCGAGACCTTTACGAAAAGTGCCTCGATAAACGCCACAGCGCATATGAAAGTGTCCCAGGCAGTATCGTTCTCGATCGGCAGAGCGACTACCTCGTCCGCGTAGCGGGCGACCGGCGACATCCATTTGTCGGTGATCAGGATGATCGTCAGGTGCCGCATGACCGTGATCCGCTCGGCGAGGCGGGCGACATCGGCCTGATAACGACGAAAATCGAATAGCACGACAACATCCTGCTTCCGCATGGAAATGATGTAGTCAGGCCAATCCTCATGATTCTGCGGCAGGTGACGGACGCGCGGTCGGATTTGCCGCAGATGCTGAGTGAGCAACCGCGCGATACTGTCGCTGATGCGTCCCCCCAGCAGGAAGACGACACGGTTAGGATCGGCCAGCAGCTTCACGATGCTGTTGAACTGCTCGTGCGAAACGTATCTACCCATGTTGGTGAGCAAGGTGGCCGCCCGGCGCGCATAATCAGCGACGAAGTCTCCGTCGCTGAGTTTCTCCGTGGCCTTCAGATCGAGGGG
>JAKALI010000763.1 GCA_021813195.1 Pseudomonadota bacterium | reverse complement strand
GAGGAGGCACTATGCTCAAGGCGCTGGTCATCGACCCCGGCAAATGCACCGGATGCAAGCAGTGCGAGATGGCTTGCAGCTACGAGAACGAAGGCGAGTTCAACATCGCCAAATCCCGCATCCGCGTGTTCGACTTCCACACTGACGCAAAGTTCGTCCCGTATACTTGCACTCAGTGTGCCGAAGCTTGGTGTCAGCAGGCTTGCCCGGTGAACGCGATCACCACCGACCCGGTAACCCTCGTCAAAGTGGTGCATGAAAATCTATGCGTGGGCTGCAAGGTCTGCACCATCGCCTGCCCCTTCGGCACCATCAATTACAATGCCTCGACCGGCAAGGTCATCAAGTGCGACCTGTGCCAGGGCAATCCAGCCTGCGCGGATGCCTGCCCGACAGGCGCCATCACGTTCCAGGACATCGAGCAGACCGGCTTCGACAAAATGAAGGTGTGGGCCGCAGCCGCGGCGCAGAACGTTCCTGCGGATGGTCCCAACACGCCAGTCGCCAAGCACTGACCGCCGACCCGGGCTCATCGCATGATGTGGCCGTTCGGTCGACCCCGGCAACAAGACAAAAACTTTCAGCCTTCATCCAAACACATGGCGCGCATCACCGTCGCGCCCGTCAGATAGGAGAAACCGATGGGTTGGACACGCAAGATCCTGCGGGTGAACCTCACAGACGGCACCGTCAAGAGCGAGCCCTTGAACATGGACTGGGCGCGCAAATACCTGGGCCAGCGCGGCCTGGCCACAAAGTATCTCGTGGAGGAGATCGATCCCAAAACCGATCCGCTCGGCCCGGGTAACAAACTCATCTTCGCGACAGGGCCGCTCACGGGCACCGCCGCTTCGACAGGGGGGCGCTACTCGGTCATCACCAAAGGCGCGCTCACGAATGCCATCGCATGTTCGAATTCAGGCGGCTACTTCGGCGCCGAATTGAAATTCGCGGGCTGGGATATGGTGATCCTGGAAGGCAAGTCGCCTAAGCCCGTCTATCTCTACATCAACGACGATGTGTGTGAAATACGCGACGCGTCGGAGATTTGGGGCACAAGCGTTTGGCACACGGACGAGTGGATCAAGACCAAGCACCAGGACCCGATGATGCACATCGCCGCCATTGGCGTCGCCGGTGAGCAACAGGTGCTTTACTCCTGCATCGTCAACGATCTCCATCGTGCCGCCGGCCGCTCCGGCGTCGGTGCCGTCATGGGGTCGAAGAACCTCAAGGCCGTCGCCGTGCGCGGCACCAAGGGCGTCAAGGTCAAGGACGGCAAGCAGTTCCTCAAGGCCACTGGCGCGGCCAAGCAAGTCCTGCAGCAGAACGCCGTGACCGGTGCGGGTTTGCCGACCTACGGCACACAAGTGCTCATGAATGTGATCAACGAGGCCGGCGCTATGCCGACCCGCAACCATCGCCAGGTGCAATTCGAGGGCGCACATGCGATCTCCGCCGAGGCCATGGCGACGCCTCGTAAGTCCGACGGCAAACCGAATCTTTTGACCAACCAGGCTTGCTTTGGTTGCACTATCGCTTGCGGACGGATCTCCAAGATCGACGAGAAGCACTTCACGATCCAGAACAAGCCGCAGTACTGGCACGCGTCCGGCGGCCTCGAGTATGAAGCCGCCTGGGCACTCGGATCCAATACGGGTGTGGATGATCTGGAAGCCCTCACCTACGTGAACTTCATCTGTAATGAGCAGGGCATGGACCCGATCTCGTTCGGCGCGACAGTCTCGGCAGCCATGGAGCTCTATGAATTGGGCATCCTCACCAAAGAGCACACCGGTGGCCTCGAGCTGAAGTTCGGCTCAGCCGAGGCGCTCGCCAAATGCGCAGAACTGACGGGCAAGGGCGAAGGCTTCGGCAAGGAATTGGGCCTGGGTTCGCTGCGCCTGTGCACGAAGTACGGTCGTCCGGACCTTTCGATGTCGGTCAAGGGCCAGGAATTCCCGGCCTACGACTCGCGCGGGATTCAGGGCATGGGTCTCACCTACGCGACGTCCAACCGCGGCGCTTGCCACCTGCGTTCCTACACGGTCTCATCGGAAATTCTCGGCATTCCCGAAAAGACCGACCCGCTGGTGACGGACGGCAAACCAGCACTCGTCAAAGCCTTCCAAGATGCCACCGCTGCCGTGGACAGTTCGGGCCTGTGTGTGTTCACGACCTTCGCTTGGACCTTGAACGACATCGCGCCGCAAATCGACGCCGCCTGCGATGGCGAGTGGACACCAGAGTACCTCATGGAAGTTGGCGAGCGCATCTGGAACATGGAGCGCGTGTTCAACAACCGGGTCGGCTTCACCGCGAAGGACGACAGCCTGCCGCCGCGCCTCGTCAACGAACCGGCCGGATCCGGCCCAGCGAAGGGGCTGGTCAACGGGCTCGCCAAAATGTTGCCCGAGTACTACCAACTGCGCGGTTGGACGCAGGACGGTGTGCCCACGAATGAGACGCTATCGCGACTGGCCGTCTGACCCATCGCCTCTCCCCGCGTCAGGGTCGGGGAGAGATCCACTGTTGCGGCCGCACCAGATGTTCCTTGAACATGAGGCGCGGCCGCAACTTCGATCTGTGCGGTTGCCGGATTGAGTTCTGAGCACACCCGTAAAATCCACGCGGAGATGTTGCCCCATGCATTACGTGATCCTCGGCGCCGGCCCGGCCGGTGTAACAGCGGCCGAAACCATCCGGCAGCAGGACAAAAACGGCCGCATCACCCTGATCGGCGGTGAACCGGAGCCGCCCTATTCCCGCATGGCCATACCCTATCTCCTGCATGGCGACATTGAAGAGCGCGGAACGTACCTGCGCCAGAAGGACGGTCACTACGACAGCCTCGGTATCGAGTATCGCCATGGCCGCGCGGGCGGCGTTGATCCCGCTCGGCGCCTCCTCTATCTCTCCGCAACCGATCCCATCGCCTACGACCGGCTACTCATCGCCACCGGCGCCTCGCCGATCATACCCAAGATGGTGGGCGCCAACCTCGATGGCGTCGTCAATTGTTGGACCCTGGCTGACGCGCGCGAGATAT
>JAKALI010000762.1 GCA_021813195.1 Pseudomonadota bacterium | reverse complement strand
GGCGGCAGCCCACCTGACCCGGCGCCCGTGCTTTGGTCTGGAATGGGCCGATGCCTTCCCGCTCGGCGGCGCGGGAACTTTCGGCTATCTCCTCGTGAATGCGCAAACACTCGAGGAAGCGATTCGTGTGGCTGCGCGCTATGTGCCTTTGGTGATGCATCCCGTGGGGTGCAAATTGGAGGTTGGGGCGACCTCGGCCAGCCTGACTTGGCAGTTGCCTGCGGCCCTTCAGGCGCAGGCCAACCAATACATCTATTTTGCCGCTGGCCTGACAATCCTTCGCTTGCGCCGTGTCGCCGGGCCGCACTGGCAGCCCGCGTCCGTCGCGTTACCGTGCAAGGAGCCGTGCTGTGGCGACTTTGTTCATCGTTTGCTGGGAGATCAGGTGATCTACGCCCAGCCCCACCCGCGTCTGACAATTGCCAAGGAGGATCTTTCCCGCCGCAATCAGGTAGCTGATCCGCGGCTCTTCGAACTGATGAGCGATCTCAGCGACCGTATGCTCAAAGAGCAGGCTGCCGCATCCGATCTGGCCTTCAACGTCCGCCGGGCGATCGCGGGCCGTTTGGGCAAAGAGGAGATCACCTTGCACTCAATCGGGCGGGCCCTCAAATTGTCACCCCGCACGTTGCAATCTCGTCTGGCTGCCCAACATACAACCTTCGAGAACATCCTGCAGACGACACGCCGCGAGAACGCCGAAGCCTTGTTGCGAGACACAAATTTGCCGATGTCCGACATCGCCTTTGCGCTCGGGTTTTCCGAGCAATCGGCTTTCACGCGGGCCTGCATGAGGTGGTTTCATGCTCCGCCGCGAAGCGTGCGCCAGAGTTTGAAGGCAGCTTCAGTCGATGCGCGAGGACGGTAAACCGGTCGCTTTCAATCGGCAGTGGCATCGCATGAGGATACTCACGGACGACGCGCATCGGGAACGCTGTCGGTGGAGCTGAAATAAGGCTTCAAATCGATCAGGGGCGTACCGTCAACGCAATCGATGTTGCGGATGACTAATCGAGTTCCCTCGACACGCACCAACTCACAAACAGACAGGCCGATCGGATTGGGGCGCACGGGCGAGCGCAACGCAAACACACCACGCGGCTCGGGGGCGTGGCTCGGCGCCTGGATTATGAGCGAGCGATCGGAGCGATCGAGCCAATAGAGCGCGATCACATGAGACATGAGAGCGATATCTTTTAGTCCCTTTGCGTAACGTTCGTCGAGCTCGATGGTGGCCTCCACATCGCGCCGAACGGACGCGTTCTTTGGACACTCGGCAAGCGTTTTCCAAGGCGTGTGGATGCGCCCAATAAAATAAACGCCCGCATCGAAGGTGTCGGGCAGGGCGATGGATTCTTCCCCGGGTCGAGACGGACGCTGCTGTGGCATGAGATGCGAAGGTTCCTTATTTAGGAGCGGAAGGCGACAGACGGCTCATGCTCGAAGGACAGGTTATGGGGTTCTCGTGTGCACGTGCCAAAGTTGTGCGCGTCTGGTGAGGGCCGTCAGCACGAGCGTGATGAGCGCGGTCGATGCCAGAAAGCCCATTACCGGTTCCATCGACATCGCAACGCCCGTCACAGCTGGCCCCGCGATGCCGCCCAACGTGTACATCAGGATGAAGGCCGCATTGGCAGTTGCCAGATCGCGGGCATCAACCTCTTTGCCGAGTACGGCAAGCCCAAGGGTGTAAAAGCCCAGCACAATCGCTCCGAGCACGAAAACGGTCGCGAACGAGAGAATCCCGGTCCCTAAGACGAGGGGCAGGACAAACGCCAGCGACATGAAGATCACCCCAAGGGCAATTAAGAGCCCGACACGTGACGTGCGATCGCCAACCCAACCGAGCGCATATTGGGTCAGCAGGCCACCAGCCAGCATCACCGTCAAGTGCTTCAATGCCGTGTTCTCATCGAGGCCCGTTGCCAGCGCGGCGTTGGGCAAGAGGGCAAAGTAGGTGGTTTCCAAATATCCGCCCAAGAAACTCGAAGCCATGGCAGCGGGCGCCAGGCGCAGGCCGCCCAATAGGCCAGTTGTTGACTCATGAGAGAGGTCGGGGGCGAGCCCGCGCGCGAGCAAAATGGGAATGGCCGCGAGCAGCGAACCTGTCGCACCGACAAGGTAGGTGCTACTCGCATCAGCGCCTGTCACATCGAGAACAATCGGTCCGGCGGCAAATCCGGAGAAGAAGGCCGTCGCATACATGGCAATCACGCGCGTGCGCGACTGATCGACGGCGACGTGATTGATCCAGGTTTCTCCGACGAGCCAGGGCAGCGCCAGACCGGCGCCCATGGCAAAGCGGACGGCGATCCAGGTCCACGCGCTGTCGATGAAGAGGAGTGCGATGTAGCCCACAGCCGAAACCACGCAACCAATCAAGATCGCGGTCACCGGACGGACGATGCGAACCGCGCTCGGAAGCAACGGCAGTACCATCAAGATTGCAAGAGATGGGGCAGCACCCACCAGGCCGATTATCCACGACGGTTCACCCCGCTGTTCCAAGACAAGCGACGCCAACGGATAGCCCATGCCGAAGGCCAGTCCGACCCCGAGAGACGAAGAGATGATCGCAGCCAAGCTGCGACGGCGACCCGAAGGCGTCGACCATGCCGCGCTTGCTGTCGTGTCCGCATCCATGCGATCAGCCCTTGCATGATTTCAACAATGTTGAAATACTAACTCCACCTCGTCTTGGCAAGGCCTGCCAGTCAACGTCGAGTTGCAACAATCTCCGCGAGTTTTACAGAGGTGACGTGAAGGCAATGGCGCTGGCGCGAAAGGCTGCTGCGCACCGACCGCAAAACCGTGGTCGTCGCGGACTGAACGAGGACCGTCTGATCGCTGAGGTCGCTCGCGAAATTGAGCGGATGGGACTGGAGCGGTTCTCCATGCGTTCGGCGGCCCGCGCCATCGGCTGCGACGCGGCGACGCTCATCTATCACTCGGTTTTTCTGCAGTATCCGCCAAAGCCCGTGCGAGAGGCGATAACGGGCGCCATCCGCGCCGCTGGCGCGCGCGCCACGCCGCAGGCGCCGCTCGCGTGG
>JAKALI010000761.1 GCA_021813195.1 Pseudomonadota bacterium | reverse complement strand
GAATCGGGGCCGGAATTGCGGCTCCGGCCGCTTGGGCCGGGCCCGCTTGGGGCCCCCCGGGTTGGCCCAACTCTGCGCCCGATCCCCTGTCACATCCGCCAGGCCCTCCTGCCCAGCCTCCACGCGACCCCCGTTACTATGCTCCGCCCCCGAACCCGACCCACGATCCCGACGTGCAACGCGGCATCGACAGCTACCGCCCACCCAATTCCTCGCGTTGATTGTGTGAAGGAGATCCAGCCTCGTCGTCTCTGAGGCTATAAAGACCTGCGCGCCGGGCCATCAGCGCGCGGCCCGCATCGATCGGGCATAGCTCGCGGAGGAGTGAAACATGACGGGGCGATCCGCGAGGTGGTCGATGATCATCGTCGGCGCGATGTTGGCGCTCGTGACGGCTCGAGCAGTCCGAGCTCAGGAGTCTGCGCCCAGCGGCATCCCCGCGAACTGCCTGACCATGGATGGCGCTGGCCACTGCATCAAAGGCGAGTCCGCGCCACCCAGGGGCGTGCCTATCGGTACGACCAGTGATCCGTCGGCGGGAAACCCGACGACGGATCAAACTGGAAATTCCACCGGCGAAGTCGCCGCCGCCTTGCGGGCGGGACTCGACGAGCCGCTGAACATGTCGCTGGGTGTGTTTCTACAATATTGCAATTCCGGCAATCAAGCCGGATGTGCCAAAAAGCTTGGCGATGACGAAGCCAACATTCTATATAATGACTGGGTTGCGCGAGGTGGCGGCGACTCTGTTTGTTGGCCAGAGACGTGGCGCAACAACGAAGGATTTCCGGACGAGACAGCCATTGGCCAGCAAATACTCAGCTGGTTGAACGGCCAACCCAACCGCGCAAATGATCGAACCCAAGCGGCGATCTATGACGCGACCGCGGCTTTGTATCCCTGCGATGATTAGAAAGTAGGTCGTCAGCGGCTCCGGGGTCAGCTGTGATTGCAAGCAGGGGCGTCTTGTTCAGTCCCCAATACGGCTCCACAGCGAATATGGAACGCCATGTCTATCGAGGAAAGGCTTTATCTCCCTCGCCATGCGGCCGGAAAAGCGCCTACGAAGCACCCGCAAGAGTTTGGAATTGGATACCGGCAACCAACCAAAATAACTTTGGAGCCTGAGCGCCCTCGTCAGGGTGGGAATATTTTTCAGCTCTACGGTCACGCTCCACTCGTACTCCCGGTAACCCATGATAGAATTACCCGAACTGAGATCGTGGCCCACGAAGACGAGCTCGCCACGTGTTCCGATTTCTGCCGAAACATGATGCGACTCTCCATTATCTCTGGTGTCACAGAGAACGACGACTTCTTTCGACATTAGCGCGCTCCCAACGCAGTTGTTCGACAAAGGGCAAGTGATAATGGAGGTGCCGACGTGCGAATTCTATTGCAAATGGGGGATGCCGGTTCGGCCGTCGGAGACGATGGTGACCGACGCTGACTTCGGGCCGATGCTGCTGTCGCCTCGCTTGGAAGGCCGCCGCGCGCGATGGGCGGACAGATGGGCGTTAAAAAGCGAAGGTTGGTCCGTCTAGGGAGGCATCTTCAAGCGCGAAGGGAAATGTCATGCGCGGAACCGCCCGCTTCTTTGCGGCCCTGGTGCTCGCTAGCGGCCTGCTCCTCGGCGTCCATGGCGCGCGTGCACAAGTCGACTCACCTATGCCCGCCACCGCGGCACGCTCGGCCGACCGAAGCGAATTTGCGATCTCGTTCTATCGCGAACTGGCGAAGCGGCCGGGCAATATTTTCGCCGGCCCCTACAGCCTCGAGATGGCGATGGCGATGGCCCAGGCCGGCGCCCGAGGCCAGACGGCCGGCGAATTTACGCACGTATTGGGGAACGATCCCGCCAGCGGCCTGGCCGCTCCGGCCGCTGAAGGCCTGACCTTCGAGGTCGCCAACGCGCTCTGGGCGCAACGCGGGCTGGCCCTCAAGTCAGATTATCGTGCTTCGATCCGTTCGGGGTTCAACGGCTCCGTTGAGTCTCTCGACTTCAGCGCGCCGACGTCCGCCGCTGACGCCATAAACCGCTGGGCGGCGGACAAGACCCACGGCCGAATTCAGTCAGTGGTTTCGCCGGCGACCCTTTCGTCCGACACGCGCCTTGTTCTGACCGATGCCGTGTATTTCAAAGGCGCGTGGGAGTTACCGTTCGCGCCAGGTGACACCAGCCAAGCAGCATTTCATCCTGCATCAGGACGAGAAGTCCAGACAGACACGATGCACCAAACGAGCCGCTTCGACAATCTACCTTGGTAAAGGCTTCAAGGTGCTGGTGATGTATTTCAAAGGCGGCGCGGAGCCTGTGCAGATGGTGATCCTCCTTCCTGACAAGCCCGACGGCCTGCCGGCGCTGGAGGCCAACTTGAACGCGACATCGCTGGACGATTGGATAGCCAATGCCGATGAACGCCTTGTCGATGTCGCCTTGCCCAAATTTACGCACGCCGACACCGTGCCGCTGCGCGATGTCGTGAGTTTCATGGGACTTTCCAGCGCGTTTTCAGCCAGGAAGGCCGACTTTTCCGGCATTGCCCCGCTCACCCGCCCACGGCTTCGTCTGTCGGATGTGATCCAGAGCGTCTTCGTCGACCTCAACGAGAGCGGCGCAGAAGCCGCGGCCGTCACCGCCGTCACCATGACGATGGCCACGGCGCAATGGGGGGAGGTGTCCGATCCGTCCGTACCTTTCATCGCCGATCACCCATTCGTCTACCTGATCCGCGACGAGAAGACCGGCGACATTCTGTTCATCGGGCGAATGGAAGATCCCGCCTAAACACGAATCTGTTGGACGAAAGCAATGCATCGATTTCCGAGACTTCATGAGGCGCTCGACTATGCTGCCATGGTTCACAATGGCCAGCAGCGCAAGGGCACAAGTATTCCCTACCTCGCGCATCCTTTGGGCGTGTGCGCGCTGGTGCTCGAATATGGCGGCGATGAGGATCAGGCCATCGCAGGCTTGCTGCACGACGTCATCGAGGACGGCGGCGACCAGCACCGTGCTGTCATCCGATCCAAATTCGGCGACCGGGTCGCCGA
>JAKALI010000760.1 GCA_021813195.1 Pseudomonadota bacterium | reverse complement strand
ATGATCCAGGCCGAGCCGAAGGCCATCAGCATGGCGACGAGCGCCACGCTGGCGACAACCCAGGAGGCTTTGCTCTCGATCGAATGGGAAGGCGATTGCAGCATTCAAGGGACCCGGCTGATGTGAGCTTTGACAGATTGTCGAGGATTTGACCACTGCGCCGAGCCGAGCGCAGCCCCGCGTCCGGGCATTGCTGCAACTTCGACGGCGTCATGGCCGGGCTTGAGTCACGGCTGTCCGGTTTAATTTTTCCTCGCACCTGAAGCGTGCGCCGGATGCTTGGCTGCAAGTGCGACGAGTCCGCAGCGCCGGTTCCGTCACCCTAGGCTCTGATCAATTCAGGTCGAATCGCTTCGGGCACGCTTCACCTCCTCCTGGAGGCGGTCGGGAGGGGGTGGATCGCGGAACGCGAGCAATTCAGATTACCCCACCCCGCGCGCCTCACGGCGCGCGACCCTCTCCCTCCAGGGGAGGGTGACATGCCCTTGGCTAGCGCAGTGCTTCCGCAGGGAGCCAGAATACCTCGCCGGTGCTCTCCGCAGTATCGAGCCAGAGAAAGCTCATTGCCGGATAGTCTCTCTCCAGAATCTCGCGGCCGCGCCCGATCTCGCACAACAGGCCGCCGTCCGGGCTCAGATGCGCGCCGGCTTCCGCAAGGATGCGCCGCACGATGTCGAGGCCGTCGGAGCCGCCTTTGTGCGCCAGCAACGGCTCGCGTTTGTATTCCGCAGGCAGCGCGGCCACCGCCTTGGCGTCCACATAGGGAGGATTGGCCAGGATGATGTCGTACACGGCATCGCCGACCGGCTCGAACAGGTCGCCGCTCAGCAACGTGATGCGATCCTTCAGGCCGTGTTCCGAGACATTGATCTCGGCCACCTGCAGAGCCTCGTCCGATATGTCGACCGCATCGACCTGGACGTTCGGAAAGATGTGACAGGCAAGAACGGCCAGACATCCGGACCCGGTACCCAGGTCGAGCACGCGGGTCATCGCGTTGGGATCGACCAACGCGTTTTCGCCGCCGAACAGGTCGCCGTACATGAGTTCGGCGAGATACGAACGCGGGACGATCACCCGCTCGTCGATATAGAACCGCAACCCTTGCAAGTACGCGCAATGCAGCAGATAGGCCGCCGGAACGCGCGCCCGAATCCGTTTCTCGATCAGAGAAAATATCTTCAGGCGTTCGGGCGCGGTGAGCCGTGCCGGCAGGAACGGATCGAGCCGGTCGATCGGCAGGCCGAGCGATTCGAACACCAGGAAGATCGCTTCTTCGACCGCGTCATGCGTGTTTTGCCCGAAGGCGATCTTCGCCTCGCCGAAACGCGTGACGGCGTAACGGACGAAATCCAATACCGTCGAGAGCTCCCGGGGAGGGGTCTTGCGCCGAGCCTTCGCCACGTTCCGGTCCTTTCACGAGAGCGCCAGCCGATATTGGTTACCAGACTCCAATTCATCAGACCGGAATCGTCGAGACTCCGCTCGTCCCTGCGAAGGCGGGGACCCAGCGCGGAAATGCAAGTCTGCTCCGGAGATTACGGGGCCAGTGCACTAAATTGTCGTTCGACTTCGATTCCCGCTTCACCCCACGGTCGGCAATTCGAAGCTGAACTGCTTCAGAACCTCGGGATCGTCGGTTCGTTTCGACGCTTCGAGAATTTCGACGCCGACGATACGACCTTCGGCGTCATAGTCGACGACGATTCCATCGGCGACTTCGGCGCTGTCTTTGATGGCGCGGTCCGTCAGGTTGACGTAAATCGCGTCGGCTCCGTGGTCCACTCTCACACGCATGGTCGGGTCCTATCGAAATAGGCGGTGATGACGTATTCAGGATCGTGGATTGGCTTCAGGATCGTGGATCGGCGTCATCACCCGCAACATAACATGCCGGCCGGACAGGCATTTGAAAAAAGAGCGTCGCGTGCCCGCGGTTTCTACCGTATCAGGGTCCTGCAGGACAGCCTCTACCCAAGCTTTCTCGATGTTTCGGCGGGCCATCTGGAATTCCGCGTGGTCGTCATAGAGGATCATCGCGTGAGCACCCGATCTCTCACGATCAGGCTAATGCTGTTCGCCCGACAAGGATGGCACAATGCGTCCTCAAGTGGGATGTCCTGGTCAAGTGCGACCGCGAGCACGGTAAGGCGTGCGACGGTTGCATTTTTCGATATGCTCCCTGCGGGGACTCCTTAGGATAGGGGCGGGCGAGATCTATGCGGGGGAGGCGGGGAGTCGCACGGGAGCCCAGCTTCTCCAAAAACTGCGCCGCACAGGCCCCAGCCGAAATTTCCTTCCCGGCCGCCGCCCGGAAACGAAATTGACCACAGGCCTTTGAGGTGTCAGCCTTTATTTGGTTTCGCAGGCTTTGCCCCGCGGCGCCCCTGCCTATATGAATGTGGCGCAGGCGGCGCACTGCTCTTGCCCCGGCGACAAGCCCAAGGCCAGCCATGACGCTCCGATCCGTCAGCCTCGACGACAAATACGACCTCGCCCAGCCGCGAGTGCTGGTGACCGGCTATCACGCGCTGATCCGGGCGCTGCTGATACAGAAGGAGCGCGACCGGCGGGCAGGGCTGAACACGGCGGGTTACGTGACCGGCTACCGAGGCTCGCCGCTTGGCGGTCTCGACCAGCAGATGGTGCGCGCCGGGCGCCAGCTTAGCCAGGCCGACATCAAGTTCCAGCCCGGCATCAATGAAGAGCTCGCGGCCACCGCGCTGTGGGGCAGCCAGCAGGCCGAACTGCGCGGCGAGGGCAAGTTCGATGGCGTTTTCGGCATGTGGTACGGCAAGGGCCCGGGCGTCGACCGCTCCGGCGACGTCTTCCGCCACGCCAACATGGCCGGCACCGCGAAGCACGGCGGCGTGATCGCCCTGATGGGCGACGACCATACGGCGGAATCCTCCACCACCGCGCACCAGTCGGAATTCCATTTCGTCGACGTGATGATGCCGATCCTCAACCCGGCCGGGGTGCAGGAGATCATCGACTACGCGCTCTACGGCTGGGCCATGTCGCGCTACACCTCGACCTGGACCGCGCTCAAATGC
>JAKALI010000759.1 GCA_021813195.1 Pseudomonadota bacterium | reverse complement strand
ATGCCGTTGCAGCCGCCCCACTCGGCTGTCACGCCGCGTGCGGGCGCACGCGTCGCGCCAGCCGGCGGGCGGCTGAACGCCAGCGTTAGGGCGCAGCAGGCTGCAAGAAGGGTGTAGACTTACGGCATGGAACGGGAATTCGACGTCATCGTGGAGCGGGACGCCGACGGATTCTACGTGGCTTCCGTTCCTTCGCTGCGTGGCTGCCACACGCAAGCGCGCTCGCTGGACGAGCTGATGGAGCGGGCTCGCGAGGCGATCCGCCTCTGCCTGGAAGTCGAAGGCGAGCCCGCGGAGTCGCTCGACTTTATCGGTGTGCAGCGCGTTCGCATCCCCGCATGAACCCCTATCGAGCGCTCAGTGGCAAGGAGATCGTCGCTGCGCTGGAGCGTCATGGCTTCGAAGTGATCCGCACGCGGGGCAGTCATCGGTTTCTGCGTCATCCCGACGGGCGTGCCACGGTGGTGCCGGTACACGCGGGCGAGACTATCGGTCGGGGGTTGATGGCCAAGATCCTCCGGGACACCGAGCTGTCTCATGAGCAACTCGTCGCACAGTAGGTTGCGCCCTAACAGCGCGCTGGACCGGACGGCCCGTCCTGTCACGCCCGTTGCAGGGGCGCAACGGGCGCGCCAGTCCGGCTCGCCGGTCAGCGCGAGCGTTAGGCGGGCTTTTGGAGAGGCGGCATGAAGGCGATCGGATCGCGCGTCATGGTCGACCAAACGGTGAGCGGGACCGAGGTGCAGATCCGAGCACTTCACAACGGGCCAGCGCTCGTGTTCCTTCCTGTCTGGTTGGCAGGTTGGACGTTCGGTGGTGTCGTCGCGATCGGTTCGTTCGTTCATAGGCCACAGCCCTTTCTCGGATTCTGGCTGCTTGGTTGGCTGGTGGGCGAGGTCTTTGCGGCGTCGGTTTGGTCCTGGATGGCGTTTGGGAGGGAGGTGCTGAGGGTGGGCGAAGGCGTGGTGACTCTGGGGAAACGTATCGGAAGGTTCGAACGTTCACGCCGCTTTCCGCTCCAAGAGGTCAGCAATGTGCGAGCAGTTGGCTATTTCGGGTCACCCATGTCGTTCAACGCGTCGATGCAGTATTGGGGTCTCTCCGGTGGCACGGTCGCCTTTGACTATCAGGGCAAGCCAATCCGGTTCGGCGTAGGGTTGGAAGAGAGCGAGGCGCGTGGAGTTGCCGAGAGTTTGGCGCCTTTCGTCCGACAGGCCGCCTAACATGCCGTTGCAGCCGCCCCACCCGGCTGTCACGCAGCTTGCGGGCGCAAGCCGCGCGCCAGCCGGCGGGCGGCTGAAGGGCGGCGTTAGGCGGGCGATGGGCGCAGGTTAGGATGTCCTCGAGCCATGCCATCGAGTCTGCGGTTCAGGCGCACGCAGCACAGCGCCTAGCGGCCGCCACCGTCCTGCGCCCTGGGGATTTCCTGGACCTCGTGTTTTGGCCCGGAATCCACGTGTCTGGCACGCTGGCGCAGATCAGCGACAAGCTCCTCATCATTCTCGAACATGACCTCGACGATTGGCTTCCGTCAGTCAGCGACAGCGTCTTCTGCCCCTGGCATCGAATCGTGGAGGCTAATCGTGCCAGGCCGCCCCTATCGCTTCTTTTCCCCAACCCATATGATCTGTTGCCACCCGCCGAGAAGCTCAACGAGCTGGCGCCATGCCTTGCCGGTGAAACACCAATCCCTCAGACAAGTTTCAGGGTTGGAGTTTCGTCGCAACTCGCGTCACGCCTACCTGGGAGCCTTGAGGTTTCGATTGCCAAGCATCTTCGGTCGCTCGGCCAGTGCGCCGTATTCGGCGAGAACGACTGGATCGGCAATGCCACAAGCTGCGTCTGCGAACAGCCGTCAGCTCCCTCACCGCTTGCAGAAGTGCCATTGGTACCACTCACGGCGGGAAGACAAGCGCAAGCGTGCGCTGCCATGATCCGTCATGCCGTGGGAGACGACTTCTTCAAGCGAATCTGCCGCGCCCGCCGCGACAGCTTTGGCCGGTTCGTCGGCTTTCCCGACCTTGTCGTGGTTGAGCGGCCGCCGAGGTTCGTTGAGGTCAAGCGTCGGGGCGAGCCACTGCGCGGATCGCAAGCTGCGGTATTCAGTGCTCTCGTGGGAGCCGGGATCGAGGTCAGGCTTGCAAGATGCCAATTCGCGGCCGCCTAACCAGCGGTCGCAGCGGCCGCCGCCGCGCGTTCGTTGGTCGACCGTCCTTGAGTTCTCTTTGCGAGGTTCGGCATTCATCGAGCATCATGGCAACCCGGCGCCGCCGCTGAACGGCAGCGTTAGGCGGGCCGTAATGGAGGCAACTCATGAGTGACCTATACATCCGGTTTCTCGCGCCTGTCGTGCCTCAAACGACCGCACAGCTATTCGGGGTTGTGGACGCTGCGCTGAAGCAAAAAGTTCAGCGCATCCACCTGCTATTGTCTTCCCCAGGCGGCTCGGTCTTCCATGGTCTGTCGATCTACAACTTTCTCCGTGGCGCACCGGTTGAGGTCCACACCTACAACTTTGGCAGCGTGGACTCCATCGGTGTCGTCATCTTCTGCGCTGGGAGCCGGCGGCTGTCGGTCCCGCATGCACGCTTCCTCATACACCCTGTCCAGTTCAACTTCCAGGGCCAGGCCGCGTTCGATGAGAAGCAGCTTGAGGAACATTTAAAGAGCCTCCGCATTGACCAAGAGAACATTGCCCGTGTAATCGCGGACACGTCGGGCAAGGCGTTGCACAAGGTCGAGGAAGACATGATCAGCCGCACAACGCTCAGTCCCGCTCAAGCGAAGGACTATGGCTTGGTTCACGAAGTTCAATCCACGCTGTTTCCGGCGGGTGCGGCGCTCGCGGTCATCGGGGAGCCAATCCAGATGCAGCCGCAGCTGATCGGTGTCACGCAGCCGTTGGTACAGGCATATACACGGTCGCAGGATTTGGACATTGGCACCGTGCCAAATGAATAGCCGGCCGCCTAACCAGCCGTTGCAGCCGTCCCACTCGGCTGTCACGCCGCTTGCGTGCGCAACCGGCGCGCCAGCCGGCGGGCGGCTGAACGGCAGCG
>JAKALI010000758.1 GCA_021813195.1 Pseudomonadota bacterium | reverse complement strand
GCATCTGAGGGGCTCGGGGTCATCCGCACCCGCGTTGCGCGGCACCCATAAGGGCTCCCCATAAACGTATGCGAGTCGGGAAAACGGCAAATTGATCGTCAAGCGGCTCCACGTATCGAGGGCAAGAAAACGGGTTGTGGCGGAGGCCATCGGCACAATCGGGCGTCCACTCAGACGTGCGAGTGTGATAATGCCTTCGCCGCACTGGCGGGCAGGCCCGGGCGGGACGTCAGCGGTCATGACCAAGGTTCGACCCTCAGCCAATAGCGTGAGCGCCTTGCGCAGGGCGTGTGCGCCACCTTTGTCCGCACGCCGACCGTTGGCGCCAGCACCGCGCACGAGTTCAACGTTGAGATTGGCCAGCAACGCCCCCAGCAATTCGGCATCGCCATGACGTGCGACCATGGCCGCCACGGGGTTGTCCGGGCGTTGCAGGGCCGTCATCATGAACTGACCATGCCAAAGGGCCACGATGACCGGCTGGTCGGTATCGAAACGACGATAGCCTTCGGGAGGTTCGGCAACGACGCGTGATGTTCTGTATACGAACCGGATATAGGCGGCCAAGGATCTCCCGGCCAACCTCCAGACGTAGTTCTTCAAATCGGTCGATCTCGACATTTCACCTACGTCTTGCCGCATCGGCGGACGCCGCACAAACGAACCGGCTGATTCGCCACGTGCCGCCCGACTTCATTACCACCGAACTTCATGCACGGCGGAGGCCTCGTTTTTTTTCTCGACACGTCCGATTACCCTTGCTTTTGTCGCGCCCCACACCGCCACCGCAGATCAAAGTCTCGCGCTTGCACCTATGACACGTCCGTGGAAGCGCATGAAGCGCCTCATTCGCAATGCCACCGTACAATCGCGCACGACCGTTGCGGCTGGATTGCCAGCCCACGTGCGCCGGTTGGCCGCGCCGGTCGTCCGTTACATCGATATGCTGGTGTTCGATCACCTGTTCATTCGCGTCGTCTTTCCCAATCGACACCGGCTCTCGGATCGTGCTTGGCGAAGTGCGCAGCCCCTGCCTCACCAAATCAAGCACCTGAAAAAACTCGGAATCCGGACGATCATTAACTTGCGTGGCAACCAAGGCACCTCAACTTATCGTCTCCAGAGTGCCGCTTGCCGCGCTGCCGGTTTGAACCTCGTCGACTACCGACTTCGGAGCCGCGCGGCGCCGAGCATCGACGAAATTAAAGGCCTCAAGAAATTGCTTGACGAGGTCGAGTATCCCATTCTGCTCCATTGCAAGTCAGGATCAGACCGTGCGGGGTTGGCGAGCGCACTGTACCTCCATCTGGCCGAAAACATGCCGATTGACCAGGCGCGACAGGCCTTGAGCCTGCGATATGGTCACATCCGTCAAGCCGATACCGGAATTCTCGACGAGGTGTTCGATCGTTACCTTGCAGATTCTGCCAATCAGCCGATTGATTTTATGACGTGGCTCGAAACCATCTACGACGCCGATGCCATCGCGCGGGATTTTCATGCCAGTGGGTGGGCTAATCGCCTCGTCAACGGGATCCTAAGGCGTGAGTAGGGCGGCGTCCTGGGTCATTTGATCCGTTGAAAACTGCGTTCTGGCCAAACGCGCATAGGCGCCGCCTCTGGCGATCAATTCCGAATGGCGCCCCACCTCGACGATGCGCCCGGCATCCATGACACAAATCAGATCGGCGCCCTCGACCGTCGAAAGTCGGTGAGCAATCACCAAGGTCGTGCGAGCGCGGGTAAACTCGCGCAGCGCCCGCTGCACGGCCTCCTCCGATACCGTATCAAGGGCACTGGTCGCTTCATCGAGCAACAGGATCGGCGCGTCTTTCAAAATCGCGCGCGCAAGAGCCAGGCGCTGGCGTTGACCACCGGACAATCGCAGACCGCGGTCCCCGATAACGGTGTCGTACCCCTGCGGCTGAGCCATGATGAAATCGTGTGCCGCAGCCGCCCTAGCGGCCGCTTCGATGTCCGCCGCGGTCGCATCGAGCCGTCCCAGGCCGATATTCTGACGGATTGTCGTGTCGAAGAGCGTGACGTCTTGGCTGACAATTGCGATCGCCGCACGTAGAGATTTGACACTGATATCCCGGACGTCTTGCCCATCGATACGGATCGCGCCACTGTTGACGTCGAATAAACGCGGCACGAGATTTACGAGCGTCGATTTGCCGGCGCCAGACCTGCCCACAATCGCGACCGTCGACCCTCCTGGCACCTCCAGGGTGAAATCCTCAACGGCTGGGATATCCGGCGCGCTTTCGTAAGAAAAAGCGACATGATCGAAATGAATGGAACCCTGGTCAATAATTAGCGGTTTCGCGCCGGGCCGATCGACGATATTTGGCCTTTCATCCAGCACCGCATAAATGCTTTCGGCCCCCGCCAGACCTTCTTGCACCCGGCCGACAAGATTGCCAACGGAGCGCAGCGGCTGGGCCGACATCAGCAGCGCCGTTGTAAAGCCCATGAAATCGCCAACCGTCGAGATCCCGTTGGCAATCCGCCAATAAGCGAGCCAAATGACCCCGGCGACAGCAAACCCGGCAAGCGCCTCCAAAAGGGATTCAAGTCGCGCTCGGTTTGCGATGGCCTTGATGCGCAGTCGCACGACTTCTTCAAAACTCTTCGAAACCAATTGGCCAGCGTACGCTTCCAACCCAAATGTCTTGATGAGGCGAGCCCCGGCCAGTTTCTCGCTGAGTTTTTGGGTCAGGTCGCCGAGTTCGTTTTGCGTGCGCTTGGCGTTGTTGCGCAGGCGGCGAGCGATGGTACTCACGGGAACGGCGGCCAGCGGATAAACGACCAACACCACCAGAGCCATGACCCAGTCGAGATAGATCATCGCCCCCACCAGCGCCACAACCATCAGCGCATCACGCACCAGCGTATTAATGATCATCAAGGTGGCTTGCTGGATGAACGTGATGTCGTTCGTCAACTTCGACATCAGACGTCCCGGCGTATCGCGCACGAGCCGACCGAAATCGGCGGCCATGAGATGCGTAAAGGCGCGTTTCTGGATATCAGCCGTGATGTTGAGCACGATACTTTGCG
>JAKALI010000757.1 GCA_021813195.1 Pseudomonadota bacterium | reverse complement strand
ACGCTCTATCTCGACAAGCCGATGCGCAACCACTCGCTCATGCAGGCCATCGCCCGCGCGAACCGAGTATTTCCTGGCAAGCACAGCGGCGTGATCGTCGATTACGCGAACGTCTTTGCCTCGCTCGAAAAGGCGCTCGCGATCTACGGCGCTGGCAAGGACGGCCACAACCCGGTCAACCAGAAAGGTCAACTCGTCGAAGACCTGCGCCGCGCCATCGACCTGGCCACCGCATTGTGCCTCTTGCACAGCGTAAGCCTCGAGACCATCGAGAAGCTCCTGGCGGCCAGTCTCGACAGACTTCAGAAGATCGACGATGCGGTGAATGCGTTGATTGCACCGGACCAGGTGCGCCAGGACTTCTTCGCCCACGAGCGACTGGTCACGACGCTGTATCGGGCGGTAAAGCCGGATCCGGTGGTGATTCAGTTCGCCGGGCGGGCGGCGTGCATCTCCGCCATCGGCGATGCCATGCGGGCCAAGCTTCACCCGAATCCCGCAGACATCTCGAAGATCATGGGCGGCATCAACGCGTTGCTGGATCAGTCGATCACCGGCGTCACGCTGCGCGAGCATGGGCCGGCGGCACTTGATCTGTCGAAGATCAACTTCAAGGCGCTGGCCGACCGGTTCGCGAACTCGAAGCACAAGAACACGGATCTGGAGACCCTGAAGGCAGCAATCCGGGCCCAGCTCGATCACCTGATGGAGCTCAACCCCACGCGCGCGGACTTCGCCGAGAAGTTCCGGGAGTTGATCGACAGCTACAACAACGGCAGCCGTAACATCGAGCAGATCTTCCAGGATTTGCTGAAGCTCAGCCTCAACCTCACCGAGGAAGAGCAGCGCCATGTGAAAGAGAACATGAGCGAGGAAGAGCTCGTGATCTTCGACATCCTCACCCGGCCCGCGCCGGAGCTGTCGACTGAGGAACGGAGCGAGGTCAAGAAGATCGCCCGTGGGCTTCTCAAGAAGATGAAGGCGCTGCTCGTGATCAACTGGCGGCAGAAGATCCAGGCGCGCGCCCAGCTCCGCGACGCCATCGAATCAGAACTCGACGCGGGCCTCCCGCGCGCCTACACACCGGAGATGTTCAACCAGAAGTGCGCTGCCGTGTTCGAGCACGTGTACGACAAATATCCCGAGCCAGGGGCCGGGGTCTATTCGGTGATGTAGCGCGACCAGAGGTGATCCATGGACGTGATCCTCGTTCCTTGCACGCAAGAGAAGATCTGGGACGCTGAACCACATCGGGGGCCGACTCCAGCGAAGGACGCCTATATGGGCCGTGCCTTCAAGACGTGGCGCGCCTACGCTGAGTCGTCCGGCTGCCCGTGGTTCATTCTGAGCACCGGCTACGGTCTGATTGAGCCGGACCAGCCGATCACGGCCTACAACGTTCCGATTGGCCGTGCCGTGAAGGACCGCGTGCTTCTCGCGAAGCTGGCAGTACAAGGCAAGGCGCTGAAACTCGATCGATTTGATCGTGTTGTGCTTCTTGATTGGGAGAAGTTCCAGCCCTTGGTTAAGGCCGCGGTAGGTGACCTGAAAGTGCCGACGGTACGGCACCCTCTTGATTACCCATAGGCGCCTAGGACACCCCAACCAATGCGAACCCTCATCTACAAGCGCACCCATCACGGCGATCCCGACGAGAGTGGCGTCTTCGGCATCCATGACTGCATGGGTCGGGTGCGTTCCTGGAACTTCGAGGCGGTAATTGGCGTCGGAGGGGCACGACCTGACGCAGGGTCAGAGGACATTGCATTCAAAGTGAACTGGATCGGAATCGGCCCTCGAAGGCGCAATGTCTCCGGCAAGCGTGGTCCACTTGTGACGTTTGCACATTTCAAGTTCTATGGCGGCAAAGGGCCGAGCTTCGAGACTTTTGCTCCAGTGCTGTCGGAGCGAATCTACTCGAAGAACGTGCGAGTCGCGATGAATGGCCTGAGTGACGTCGAGCAAGCTGAGGTTGAGGCGCTCCTCGCCAGGGCGAAGAACGCACCACCGTCGTCAGGTCGAGGCCCTGTTTCGAAGTCTGCTAGAAGTTGTTAGCCGCGATCAACTCCGGTTGCTGCGCCTCAAACCAGCGCATGAACTTCAACGGCTCAAGAAACGTCGGTAGCACTGCGCTGCGCTGCAGGTAGCCGTTCTTGCACGACAGGCCGCCCCACGCTTCATGAATGGGCTGCTGAACCCGGTAGGCTAGGTCGCGAAATTCGCCCATCGGAATACATCGAGTGAGCCGCCCGCTGTTGTCGGCCTGACCTCGGACCACAACATCCGACGCCTCGGTCTCAATACAATGCGTATGGGCGTTCTCGGCCCATCGCGACGACGGCACCGCGCCCGCGCGAACCACTTCTTCGATTCGATACAGACCGACTAGCGCGTAGATCAACCGATGCTCGCACGGTGCAATAGGCTTGAGGCCAGCGTAGAACACGAGCAAATCGTCGCGACAGAGCTCCGTCAGGCCTTTGCCACGGTGCGTGCCGCTGTCGCCATAGGTGAGATGGTCGAAGTCCGGATCGAGATGGATTTGCTGCAGGACAAGTGCGCCAGGCAACGTTACGCTCGAACGCGGCGCGCCGGGATGGCGTTTCTCGACTGCAGCGAGGCTTGGAATCAGTTCCTGATAGGTCCTCTTGAACTCCGGGCGCATGGGCCGACTCTCCGGAATCGGCACAAAGACGAACTCGCCTGTTCGCGGGTCCACCGGCCCGTTCCATTGCCCGTAGGCTTGGTCAATTCCAATTCGGATCAGGTATGCGCGCACAATCCACCGGAATCAGTATCCTCCACCGGCAAGATGAGCCGTCCGGTAAGTCGCCGATAACGCCCGCCGTTGTCCTTTACACTCTGAGGCAAGCAACATGACTCCGTTCACCCTCACTAAGGATCAGGCCATCCAGCGCCTCACAGCCGCTGAGCCGGAGGTTTGGGCGCTTGGGGTGAGCCGGCTGGCGCTGTTTGGCTCGGTGCTCCGCAACGAGGCCGGGGCGCAGGATGTCCTTCGAGCCGCGTGACTATGGCGAAGCGTCAAGGAAGACGCCCGGACCCGTT
>JAKALI010000756.1 GCA_021813195.1 Pseudomonadota bacterium | reverse complement strand
CGTTTGGTCGCAAAGGCGCGATCGTGGTGCTTTTGGGCAGCGGTTCTCCACCCAGGATCGGAACAAGCTTGGCGACATAGTCGCGCGTCTCAGCCGGCAGCGAGCGACCCGTTGCAACGTACTCATCGTAGCGGCTCGGGCCAGCGTTGTAGGCCGCCAGCGTCGCCGCGATATTGCCGTAGCGATCGAGCATCTCGCGGAGATAGGCGGCGCCGGCAATGATGTTGTCGTGCGGATCGAACGGGTTGGCGCCGAGCTGATATCGACTGCGGAGCGCGCTCCATGTGTCGGGCATGATCTGCATCAGGCCTATCGCGCCGGCCGACGACACGTCGTCAACATGCTGGCTCTCGGCGTGCATCACGGCCCGTATCCAATTGGCGGGGATGTGGAAGCGGTGCGACGCCTCGGCAACAATCGATGCAAGACCGTGGTCGTCGATTGACCGCGCCGCGGCCGCATCCTGCGCCAGTACCACCGAAGCCTCTGCAATCGGCGAGAGGCCGCAAAGAAGAAGAACAGCCACGCGGCAGGCGGTGCCGCGTCGCCGAATGACCAGAGCGACGTCGTATCGGGCCATGGGGTCAGTCCTGGGGCCTATCCTGGTCGTCGCGCTTCTTCTGGCGCGTCCAGTGCAGGCCCCAGTCGCGGCCGTTCTCATCCGACTGGAACAGACGGGCGCGGATCGGCTGCACAAACACAGGGTCGTCAAGAACAACCGAGATGTACGCGCCGGCGCGATCGCCAGTTTGCAGCCAACCCGCGCCGATCTCGATACCGTCCTCGTCGCCGAGCCGGATACGGTAGTCCGGTGCGTTCTCGACGTCCGTGTTATCGACGGGGACGAAGACAACAGCGAGGTCGAGCGAGAGGGTGCGGACACGTCCCGCGTACCCTGTCTGCGTGCGCGTGAATTCACCGATTTGTGCCATGGGAAAGCTCCTGTGCTGGCGGTTGAGGCTGAGATGCAGGCGTGCCGGCCGGATCGCCGATGTGCCAATGGAAGTGCCCGTCACCGTGATCATCGGTGAGGACGCGAAGCGCTCGGGCGGTGATTACACTGACGGGAAGCGGACCGAAGTAGCGGCTGTCGAGACTGTCAGCGACGGCGACATTCATGAGGAAGATTTCGCCCCAAGAGAGCAAGCGGCAGCCCTGCCAGATGGGCAACGCGCGACCCCCGGTGTCCTGTTCGAGCGCCGTTCCAGACACGTAGCCATCGACAACTACGCTTGCGCCGTTGCGGCACACCGTGGCGCCAGCAAGGGCAAGTACGTGTTTGAGCAGCGGCACGCCCCGCGGAAGATAGCCGCGCTCGGCGAGGAAGTCGGCCAGAGCAGCGGGCGGCGTCGCGACGACGAGATCGCCGACCTCGACGGGTGAGGCGGGCGCAAGCCGGTAGAGTCCGATCGGCGCGCTGGCCGACGCGTTCCAGAGGAGGGCTGGAGCATTGTCGTGCCACGCGGGCTCGGCCAGGAGCGCGCTCGAAACGAGCATAGCGAGGACGATGACGGCGCGGCTCATGAGTCGACGCTCCGGCGCTTGAGCCATGCTGCGTGACGATCCAGCGTGTAGGGCTGCGGCGGAATACCTGCGGCGATCCGGTGATGAACGTGACGCCAATGCTCGGGAGGCACGTCACTCGGATCGATGCCTTGGGCCTCCACGGCATCGATGTGCTCGAGGACGCTGGCAACCTTCGACCAGCTCTGCACCTTGAGCAGGATGTCGCCGCCGGGTCGCACGAAGGGCAGCGTCTGGTAGGGTTCGCTCGGGCCGATAGCGCGCACGACGTCGATGCGCGACAGCACGGTGCCGTGGTCGTTTGAGGCCCAACGGACAAATGCGAACATGTCGCCAGGCGCGAAGCCGACGATCCGGCGATGGCGATCGAGTATCCGTTCGTAGGCCGGGTGGCCGAAGCGGATCCAGTGTTCGATCCGCTTCTCGCGCCAGGTCAGCTCGACGAGCGTTTGGTCGTCGGAGGGCGGCGACGCAGTATTGTCCGAGCTCCGTGAAGGGAAGGTCACTGGACGCCCCCAAGGAGCGTCACGCGCGCCTGCGATCCTCGGCTATGCAGAAGCGAGAGCCTGGCCGCAGTGGAGGTGATCGATGCCCGGTCGGCGAGCAAAGTAAACGGCGGCCACCATGCACGCGAAATGGCGCGCTTGTGCACAGGCCGACGCGCAGCGTGCGCCGTTAGAAGAATTGCGAAGCAATTCTGGTTAGAAGAGTTAAGAGCGGAGGAAGTGCCTGGCCCGGCAAGATGAATCGAAGTTCCGCGTCCCCGATAGCACGAGGAACGTGTCCCTGATGGCACGATGGGAAAGGTCCCCGATAGCACGACGGGAGTCACAGCTTTTCCCCAGTCGCGCGACTACGGCCGCGCTCGGCGGCAGGAGGAAGAGTCGTCCCGTCGACGGGCGCAAAGCGTAGGACGGCGCCTCTGCGGTGCTGGTCGTCAATGGTGAGGCGATAGCCAGGAAGTGACTGTCGTCGGACGATGTCACGCAGATCGTAGGCGAAGTGTTTGAGCGGCGAGCGGCTGCCTGACCTGGTGTGAAGGTGCGCGAGGTCGAAGCTCCAGCCGAAATGCTGCCGCCCGCCATGTTTGCGCACTAAGCGGTAGAGCCAGCGCTCAAGGCCGCCAGTAAGGGCGAAGTAGGCGCGATCAATGGTGAGGATCAGGGCGTCGTCGAGAACGGCATTGTAAAACCAGTCGGGCAGGATCAGCTCCAGCCCGAGCGGTCTTCCATTGCCGTCGGCCCGTTCCTTCCACTCGTTGATCCAGGAAAACCGATGCAGTCGTCGTTCGGTCGGCTGCCGAATGGAAGTTGCGATGGTCGTCGACTGCAAGCGGTCGAGGGCTGCCTTCAGTCGATCATAGTCGCGCAGGCTGACACCGCGGCCGATGAAGTTCAGAATCTCGTAGGGCGTTGCGGCCATCAGGCGCGATGGCTGAAATCCAAGATCGCGAGCTTCGACAACTTGCGACGCGGCCCAGATCAGGACGTCGGCGTCCCAGATCGTCGCCATACCGTGTTCCGGCACGGCTTCTACGCGAATG
>JAKALI010000048.1 GCA_021813195.1 Pseudomonadota bacterium | reverse complement strand
TGTAGCCGGTGATATCGACCGAATAGATTCGCGCGCCGCCGTTTGGTCCCTGCCCTTCACGGAAGAACATCAACACGCGGCCATTCGGTGCCCACGTCGGGCCTTCGTTGTGAAACCCCTCGGTGAGAATTCGCTCGCCCGAACCATCGGGACGCATGACGCCGATCAGGAAGCGCCCGGCGAGTTGTTTGGTAAACGCGATGTAATCGCCACGCGGCGACCAGACCGGTGTCGAATAGCGGCCTTCGCCGTAGCTCAAGCGGCGGATGTCGGAGCCGTCCGCGTTCATCAGGAAGAGCTGCTGCGTCCCATCGCGGTCACTTTCGAACACGATCTGGCGGCCATCGGGCGAGTAGCACGGCCCAGTGTCGATCGCATTCGTGCGCGTAACCTGCCGCGTCTGGCGCGTGCGCAAATCCAGTTCATAAATCGAACTGGAGCCCTCCGCTTGCAGGCTCATGATGACGCGCTGCCCGTCCGGTGAAAAGCGCGGGGCGAATGTCATGCCCGGAAAATCCCCGACGACCTCGCGTTCGCCCGTCTCCAAATTCATCAGAAACACGCGAGGCTGATCGCGTGTGTAAGACATGAACGTGATTTCATTGCGCGTCGGGCTGAAACGCGGGGTGAGCACGATTTCAGAGCCCTTGGAGAGGAGCCGGACATTGGCGCCATCCTGGTCCATGATTGCAAGTCGCTTCACGCGCTTATCCTTTGGTCCTGTCTCATCGACGAAGACCACGCGGGTATCGAAATAGCCCTTCTCCCCGGTCAGACGTTCATAGATCTGATCGGCGATGATGTGCCCCACTCGCCGCCAATTGGACTCCGCCGTCGAAAACCGCTGGCCGGCAAGTTGCTTGCCAGTGGCCACATCCCACAGCCGGAATTCCGATTGAAGTCTGCCGTCGCCACCGCGCGTGACCCGTCCGACGGCGAGCGCGTCGGCACCGATCTGACGCCAATCCACGAAGCGTGGCGCCGTATTGATATCGCGGACCTGCTCCAGAAACGATGCCCTGTCGAGGGGACGGAACAGCCCCGATCCCGCGAGGTTGTTCGCGATAACATTGGAGATTTCGGCCGCCAGCTGAGGATTGTCGCCGACAAACTCTGGGATCGCGATCGGGATGGGATCGATCGATCCCTCGACCTGTCGACCGGTCAGTTGCGCCGATGCTAAAGAGGCCGTCCACAGAAACATTAGCAAGGCCGCAGCAGCCAGCCAGAGCCCGACGGACAGGAGCCCGCCGATCCGTGTGCCGATTCGCGCACCTCGCACGATCATCCGTTTTGGACGGGACGTCTGAGACAAATTTGCTGCTGTCATGGGGGTCAAATGGTCCGCTTTCGCATCGCTTCCGCGCCGTCACCGATACATGGGCAATTAGGATCGGAATAGGGACAAAGCGCGGCAGTAGGGGGGTGTCGCGGCCGGCGCCCTCGGCCAACAGCATCACCACTCGGTACGGCTTGAGCAGTTGCGGGGCTATGAGGCCCCGCCCCATTGCACCGCGCGCAAGACATGCAGACCCCTGCGCTGTCGCACCCATCCCAGTCGCCCGCAGGCCTGCAGAATCATGACAGAATGACGGCGTTGCGTGTTGCAGAAGCGCGTCACACCGAGCTGATGAGCGCCGTTCTGTTCGCCGGAACTTCGCAACCCCTCGCCGCGATGCCATCGGTTTGGTAGACGTCGGCGACATGAGCCCCACACACGCTTGCGCGTGAACGCTGGCCAGAGAGGCCCGATGGGATGACGCTGACACTCAACGACGCTAGCCTACTTGGCCTCGACGAAGCTGAGGCCCGTTTTCGGGTCGCGATCGAAATGGCGGGTATCCCCGAGCCTGCGCTGTTTCTGCATTGGTGCGAGCAAATCCTTGTCGATCATCCCGAGCGCAAGGCGCTCGTTTTGCCTCCGGCAACCCTGCAGCGCGGCGATTTGCAACTCGATTGGTCCGCAGGGGTGTTCGCCGAGAAGAATATCAGTGCCATCCTGGCGTCGGGGGATTTGACGATAGAAGGCCGACTTATCAATCTCGATCCGGAAGAGGCGCCATTCCTTCTCGTCGCCGGACGGCTGTCGGCACATGAAATTGTGAAGGCGGCCGCTCCCATCCTCGTTCTTCAATCCATCACGGCAGACCGCCTTGTATTTTGCGACAGCGATAATGGCGCCTTGCTCGTCGGCGGGGACTTACTTACAGGCACGTTGATCGATTGCGATCATGAAATCTATGTCGCCGGCGACGTGCGAGCACAGATCATCAGTGACGATATGGGCAACATGCGCACGCATCTGGTTTCCGAAGTCTTCGAGGACCCGCAGGATCCGACGGACGAGTGGCCCGACAGCGATCTTCTGCGCGCTCGGATCCTTGCGGGCGAACCCATCCTGCGCTCCACATAGCGCCCCAGTTGTAGGGTTGCTCAGGCAGCGTCGCTGCACGGCGGCCGTTTCGCCCCATCAAAGCGGCGTATCCTTTCCAGCAGGGGCCTCTTTGCGGTCTTCGCTCGGCGGCGCGCCGTGCTCCTTCTCCATCCGTTCAATGCGCTCACGAAACTTGCGTACCATCCCCTCGATGTAGTCGAAGAGCCGATCGACGTCCTGTTCCGTGGGGACACGGGATTTTGGGGCTGGCGGACCGGCGTCGGCATTGGGGGTCCCGCCATCTGGAGACGGCGTGGAAAGCCCAAAGGTCTCTTCCATCTGGCGAAGTTCATCCTTGAGCCGCTTATTCTCGGCTTCCAGGCGGGCGAGTTCATCACGCATGGAAGTTTGACTGTCGGCCATCGGCTCGCAGACCCAAGCTCCGTCTTTGCGCGTACACAGCGACGTGAGCCCCGTCGCCGTATCGAGCCGAATGAACCCGCCTTCCGCCGGCATCATCGTGTAACGGCCCGGCCGCTCGGGCTCGGCTGCAACCCCTACAGGAAGATACAGGAGACCGCCGCACAACAGGCTGGCGACGACAACCGCAGACCTCACGCAGCGCGCGCGGGCAACGTGCGAGCCCAGAAAATCAAGTGACGGCAACACGGAACATCGCCTCCCTAAAGGATTTCGCCACGGCCATCGTGCGCCGTTTTGGCGGATACCACCAGGCCGAACGTCTCACCACAGCATTATGTTGCTGTCGAGATCACCCTCTCTCCGGACAGCGCCAAAGTTGCCCGCTGGCGGCGTGATTCGTCCAACGGCACGCAACGGGAAGCGACCCTTGGTTGTTTGCGGCCCCCTTGCGGCGTGGCGGCCATCCCTATTGCGCTGATTTCGAATAGAAATCGCCATGACGCGCCAAACCAGACCGCAGTTTAACCAGCCGTTTACGCGGTGCTGCGAGAGTGTTGGCAACAGGTCCGTCCCCTTTGCCGCGTGAAGACCTTCCCAAGTTTCACCCGGCACGGCCATTTCGCGAGGACACCCTCAAACGCGAGGCATGCCGCCGGGTCCAATCTTCGCATCATTGCGAACGAGGACGCGCAACATGTTCAAATCCGAAACCGAAACCGCTGGCTTCGCAGATCCCGAAAATGGCGGTAATGCGCGTTCAGTCGATGCGCTCCCGCACGAATTGCGGGCACTGCTGGACACCATCTCCCGCCAGATTGGCGAAGCCGATGATCGCCACACGGCGCTGCTCGTCGAAATGAAGGAACGCTTGATCTCCTTGAATGCGCAGGCCGAGCGATTGCGCGCCGACATCGCCGCGGGTCCCGCACCGTTAAAGTCAGCTGCGCCGGCCCAGCCAAGCGAAACGGCGAATGACACCTACCGCGCAGCAGCCCTGACCAATGGCATTGACCCCTTTGACGTCATTGGCGAGCCTGATGGCGACGAGCCGGCACGCGCGTGGAACTCGGATGACGCGGAGGCTCTGACACGAATTTATGAGGAAAGCGACGCGGCACTCCTGCGATCGGCGGTCGGCGTCACGCCCGCCTCGCGGATCGAGCAGGAAGAACACAAGCAGACTGAGCCCAACAGCCTCGCCGACTTCGCCCCGACGACGTCGCAGATCGACGACGAACGGACGTTCGACTCGCTTCATCCCAACCCGGCAGCACAAACGCCGTCCTGGATTGAAGACCGGTTATCGCAGATTGCGCGACGCCTTGAGCAATCCCTAGCGGAATTGCGGCAACAGACGGATCACGACACCCTCGCTGAGCGGTTCGTCGCACTGGAGACGCGGCTCGCCGGAGTATTGGAGGACGTGGCCACCCGTGCCGACGTAGAGGGTTTGGCTGCCTTGCAAGCCCACATTCAAGAGCTGGCTGCCCATGTGGAACGTGCCGAAGCCCAGCTCGTAAGACTCGATACCATCGAGCGGCAACTCGAGGCCGTCATCGAGCATCTGAGCGAGACCCAGCCATTTGCCGCGGTCACATCAACGCCGTCATCTCACGATCAGCCCGATTTTGCGACTCTGGCCAAATCGATTGCCGATGAGACGGCCCAGCGCATGACGAGCGCGATGCCGCCGGCCGAGGCCGATCCTCGGATCGAGCAAATGACGACAATGCTGCGCGGCCTCATCGACGATCGCCGCCAGAACGACGAACAGACCTACACGATGCTGGATACCGTGCAGCAGGCGCTGATCCGGCTACTCGATCGCATCGACTCGCTGGAAGTGGCGCAGGCAAAAATCCTGGGCGCGCGGGGGACGAACGATGGGCCGCTGTCCGCGGCGACTGCGATGCCGGATGCCTTCGGCCAGCCCTCTGGTCAGACGGCCGCAGCCGATGTCCCGGTCATCCCAGCAGGTGGCGCAGCGCGATTCACTGAGCCTGCTGGTGGTCTCAGCACGCCACACGTTGCACCAGCCGCGCGCGCACCGGACTTCACCGCTGATGGGTCCCCCGCGACCGATACTGCTCCGACGCGCTCGGTCACGGACATGGCACGCCAGGATTTCATCGCCGAGGCCCGCCGGGCGAAACTCCGGGCCGCGGCGGCCGCGGCCGAGACACCTGAACTGGCCAAAGATGGCTCAGCAGCCGCGCGGGCGCTTCCGCGCCCAAAGCTGGCGGTAAACGAGGCGCCCGCAGCGCCCAGTTCGGAATCCACACATATCGGCAGTTCCCGCCGAATGAAAATGACGGCCATTGCGCTCGGCGTCGTGGTCGCCCTGACAGGGGGCGCACTGCTCCTAAAATCGAACACGCGGACGCCGCGAGCACCCGAACCCGCTGCTACCACAAGCGCGCCAGAAATGATGCGACCGGAGGCAACAAACGCGGCTGCTCCTGCCCCGGCGAATCTCCTGCCGAAGGCGCCATCCGAGCTACAAACCGAAAGCTCGACCGCGCTTGAAGGGCCCTCGACGAAGTCTGCACACTCAGATCCCAGCAAACCGGTTCCCGCGAATGGCCAAAACCCAGCCGTGGCGCCTCAGGCGCCTGCAGGTGCCCAACCAAATGGTAAGAGTGCACCGCGCACCAGCATCCCCGAAGACAGCGGAGACATCCTGACCCCGACCGAAGAAATGATCGAAGGTGAATTGATGCGCAACGGGGCACCTGGCGCGTCGCCTGCGATCATCGCCGGTCCAGAAGGGATTGTACTTCAAGAATCGCCGATCCGCCCAACACCCCAGCAGATCGCTCACATCCGCCAACAGCAGAGCACAGCGACGCTCTCCTCGCAGCTGGCCGAGATGGTGGGCCGCCTCGAGCCCTCGGATCTCATGCCGGAAGTCGTGGCCAGCCTCAACGCGCATGACAGCCGAACCGACCCCGTCTCAGACTTCGGGATGCCTGACGATACCTCCGTCGATGGAACCGTTGGCATGACGCCGGCTGCCATCGCGCAGCCCGCGTCACTCACACCCGACCCCGATACCGCCACGCAATCGGCGCCCACCAACTTCACCTCCGATCCATTCGCGACAAACGGCGCGACACGCGACAAGGCACCCGGTGCCGGCAGCACGATGGCGCTCGCGCTGCCACCCGCCACCGTAGGCCCCCTCTCGTTGCGCATCGCGGCGTCCAAGGGCGACCCATCGGCCGCCTTTGAAGTGGGCGCCCGCCTCGCAGAAGGTCGCGGGACCAATCAAGACTTCAAAGAAGCTGTTGTGTGGTACCAGCGGTCCGCAAGCCAGGGCTTCGCTCAGGCTCAATACCGCCTCGGCACACTCTATGAGCGCGGTCTGGGCGTGAAAGCCGATCTCAACCGTGCCCGCTCCTGGTATCAGCGCGCAGCCGAGCAGGGCAATGTAAAGGCCATGCACAATCTCGCCGTGCTCAGCGCCGGCCGTGAGCAAGGAACACCGGACTACACGACTGCTGCCCAGTGGTTCCAGAGCGCGGCGGAATATGGGCTCGCCGACAGCCAGTACAATCTTGCCGTGCTGTTCGAGAATGGCCTCGGCGTACCGCGCGACGACCGCCAAGCTTACAAGTGGTATGCGCTTGCCGCTAATGCCGGCGACAAGGAAGCCGCCAAGCGGCGCGACGAGGTCGCTCGACGCTTATCGCCCGATGCCCTTGAAGAGGCGCAGATCGTGGCCCGCGCCTTCGTCCCGAAACGAACCGAGCCACTCGTAAATGATGCCCGCGTCGCTGGCGAGGACTGGAAGCGCCGCGAAGCCATGGACGACAACGGCTGAGGTGGGGGCCGCGCAGGTCAAGCGCAGCGACAGACCTCGCCTTTGGCCGATCCGGTCGCCGGGTGGCCGGCCGCGGCCATGACAGCCCGGCGCGGCGTGTCGGCAACAAGGAACCAAACGATCGGCCCGTCGGCTCCGACAGGGGTGGCATCCTCGGGCCGTCTCCGATACGGTGCTGTGCCGTGAGGGGTGAGCGCCAGCCCGTCCGATCCCACCATTCGCGTCGGGGCGATGCGGGATGATGCCCGCGGGCCTGACCGCTTTTCGAGGGCTCGAAACGACGGATGCACATCTATCTGCCCATTGCCGAGACCGCTGCCAGCGTTCTCATGCTGCTTGCAATGGGTGGCGCGGTCGGCTTTCTGTCCGGCCTGTTCGGGGTCGGTGGCGGCTTCCTGATCACCCCGCTGCTGATGTTTATTGGCATCCCGGCGCCGGTTGCCGTCGGCACCGCCGCAGCCCAGATCGTCGCCTCCTCAGTCTCCGGCGCGCTTGCTCAATACCAACGCCGCAACGTCGACGTGACGCTGGGACTCGTCATGCTCTCGGGCGGGTTGGCCGGTACAATCATCGGTGTTGAAATTGTGCGCATCCTGCGCTCCCTCGGCCAGTTCGAGGTATTCATCTCCCTGTGCTACGTCCTGTTTCTGGGCGTGATTGGAACCTTGATGCTCATTGAGAGCCTCTCGACCATACAGAGCGCTCGGGATGGATCGGCCAAGCCCCAGCGTCGTGGCAGCACCCACAGCTGGGTGCATGGTTTGCCATTCAAGATGCGCTTTCAACGCTCCAAGCTTTACATCAGTGTCGTTCCGCCCGTGTTGATTGGCGCCTTCGTCGGATTTCTCGCCGCAATCATGGGCGTGGGCGGCGGGTTCGTCATGGTCCCCGCGATGATCTACCTGTTGCGGGTGCCGACCAACATCGTGGTCGGGACCTCGCTATTTCAGACTGTGTTTGTGGCTGCCGCCGCGACGATCCTGCATGCCGGCTATCTGAAGTCCGTCGATATCGTGCTCGGGGCCCTGCTCATGGTCGGCGGCGTCATCGGCGCACAATTCGGCAGCTCGGCGGGAACACAATTGAAGGCTGAGCAATTGCGCCTCTTGTTGGCGGCCATCGTGCTCTTGGTCTGCGTCCGCCTTGGCTGGGATCTCGTGGTGACGCCCGAGGAATTCTATTCGATTGCGCATCTGCGGGGTTCGCTACCATGAGCCACGCCCGCACGCTTGCGAGCACCAGAGTTCTTCGAGCCGTGTGGGTCCTTGGGACACTCACTCTGCTCTTGACCCTTTGGGGCCCCGCGCCGGAAGAATATGTGGCCTTAACGGAGGCTGCGGCACAGTCTGCGCAGAAACCCAAGCGCAAACCGAAAGCGGAGCCCGAGCCTCCAGAGCAACCCGTCGACCCGGCACTCGAGAAAATCCCGGCGGACGCGCTACCCCATGCGCTCGTGCCCGATGGCGCGATGGATAGCTCCAAGACGACAGTCGATCCTCTCGCCGAGCGCGTCGAAGCCGATGTTTCCACGCGCGCGATCGCGATTACTTCCGCCTACACAGGGGCGGAGATTTTGGTCTTCGGGGCGATAGAGAATAGCCGCCAGCCGAGCGCCGAGAGCGGCTACTACGACGTTGTTGTGATCATCGAGGGCGCCCCTGAGCCCCTCGTGCTGAGACGCAAAAGCCGCGTTGCGGGACTGTGGGTGAACACCACATCGTTCGCATTTAATGCCGTGCCGAGCTACTACGCTGTGGCCTCGACGCGCCCCCCCGACGAATTTTTAGATCCAGCCGATCTTGACGAACTGGGCATTGGCGTCGAGTACGCCCGCATGGCGGCCTCGGCCGCTTCGGCCGTGCGCGTCTCAAGCGCAGAACTCTTCGATTACAAGGCTGCGGTGCGGCGGCTTAAGGCGAAACAAAACCTTTTCTTGGCCGATGACTATGGCGTCGTCTTCACGGGCCGCAGTCTGTTTCGCTGCAAAATCGTCCTGCCGGCGAACGTTCCCGTTGGGCCGCTCACCACCCGCGTGCTTCTTTTTCATGACGGAAAACTGCTCAGCCGCTATCAGGCCCGGGTCACGCTCGAGCGCGAAGGCATCGAGTTGTGGCTGCACGATTTCGCCTTCCAGCGACCATTTCTCTACGGCATTTCCACGGTATTGCTGGCCATTGCGGCCGGCCTTGCAGCATCGGCAATCTTCCGCCGCCGCTCGGTCTGAACGTCGAATCTCGGCAACTTCATCGTACGGAACACGATCGCGCAGCTTCAGTCGGGCTGTAACAGTCGCGAAGCGACCGGATAAAGCCCCTCCTGACCCATCATCCAAACCGACATACCGTCGCTGCCAAAAAGGGGCTCGAAGGCGGGGTCAAGCACATTGAGACCACCTGTGAAGGCTCCGAACGCCGGCATCACCAGCCGAAGCCCGTTACCGACGAAACAGGGGCGGCGGAAGATATGGCCATGAAGAGAAATCCGTGCGGCCGGATGCAAATGGCCGGCGATCTCGTGCGTCGCCCGGCCCGAAACCGGTCGATGACGCAGGCGAACTCCCTCGACTTCGATTTCCTCGACCGCCACGCCGCCGAGGTATTCCGGGATTTTGGGATCGTGATTGCCCGTGATCCAGATCCATTCGCGATCTTCTTGTAAGATCCGCAGGGTGTCGAGGTCCTCCGCCTCAAGCCGACCAGCGCCACCCACATCATGAAGACTGTCACCCAGCGCCACCACCGTATCAACTTCGAAACGATCGATGACACTGGCCAGCCGCTGAAGCGTCTCGCGGGTATCGTATGGCGGCAGCATAACGCCGCGCTCGGCAAACGCAGATCCTTTCGCCAAGTGGAGATCGGCGACAATCAGAGCGCGTTCGGCCGGCCAGAAAACTGCACCGGAAACGTCCGCCAGCATGGCCTTGCCACAGATCGTCACCGGCTGGACATCGAATTCACCGGCGTCGAGACGCTCGGGCTTCAAGACGAGGCTCATGATTGTGGTCGCGCTCCGTCAATGAAAGGGCCTCGGATATGAGGTCACGTGCGGCCTCCCGTAACAAGTCTTCACGGGCGAGCCGCGCCACCGGTTCCACCCCAATCTCGAGCAGGATCGGCACCGAAAGGGGCGAAACACGTGCCAAAGACTGATGCCTGATTCGGCCCCTGATGCGGTCGAGAAAGGCATTCAGCCGCCGGATATCAATCAGTCCCGCCGCGGCATCGGCCCAGGCAGCCGCCAACAGAATGTGGCCGGGTTCGTGGCGTCTGAGCACGTCATAGATCAAGTCCGTCGACACCGTGACTTGACGCCCCGACTTTTCCCGTCCCGGATGGCGCCGCTCGATCAGCCCCGAAATGACCGCGACGTGTCGGAACGTCCGCTTCATCAGCGTTGACTCGGCAAGCCAAGCCTCAAGATCATCACCCAGCATGTCGGCATCGAGCAGGTCTTCAAGGTTCAATCGCCCGTCACGGATCATCGCCGACAGATCGCGTACTGCCCACACCGAGAGGCCATAGTCGTTCGCAACAAATCCCAACGGCTGCGCGCCAGCCCGGTCCAGCCGCCGTGTCAGCAACATGCCGAGCGTCTGATGGGCCAAACGACCTTCGAACGGATAGAGCACCATGTGATGGCGCCGGCCCCGCGCAAACGTTTCGACCAAGACGTCCTCGACCCCAGGCAGAAGGGAATGGCGACGTTGCAGTTCCAGCCACTCGGCGACGGGTGGCGGCAGCGTTGCCCAAGCGGAGGGATCGGCCAGCATCGCGCGCACGCGGCGCGAGAGGTGCGTGGAGAGCGGAAACTTGCCGCCTGCAAAACTCGGAATGCGTGGGTCTGCTGCCGGCGCGCGCGTCACGTAGGCCTCGGTTTCTTGGAGGCCTTGAAAACGCAACACTTCCCCGGCGAAGACGAACGTATCCCCCGGCTCCAACAGCTCGATGAAACTTTCCTCCACTTCCCCAAGAATGCGCCCTCCAGCAAATCCACGTTGGGGCGAATTCACCCCCCGCGCCCGCGCCAAGCGCACTTTGATCATCGGGTTTTCTACGATGGTGCCGACGTTGAGGCGGTACTGCTGGGCGAGCCGCGGGTGCGCCAGCCTTAGCCTGCCACCTTCCGCCGACTTCAGCCGCGCATATCGCTCGTAGGCTTTGAGGGCGTAGCCGCCGGTCGAGACGAAATCGACGACGCGATCGAATGTGCGGCGATCGAGACTCGCATAGGGCAACGCGCTTGTTGTTTCACGATACAGGTCATCGGGGTGAAACGGACCGGCACAGGCCACGCCTAGAACATGTTGCGCGAGCGCGTCCAAGGCCCCCGTGCGGTCCAGCACGGCGTCCTGCTCCCCCGCGCGCGCCGCATCGAGAGCAGCCCGGCATTCGAGAACTTCAAAGCGATTGGCGGGAACGAGCAACGCGCGCGACGGCTCTTCCAGGCGATGGTTGGCACGCCCGACACGCTGGATCAAACGGCTTGCCCCCTTGGGTGCCCCGACGTTGATGACAAGATCGACGTCGCCCCAATCGATGCCGAGATCGAGCGTAGACGTCGCAACCACCGCTTTGAGCGCGCCCTCCGCCATCGCGCGCTCAACCTTGCGTCTTCGCGCTGGATCGAGTGAACCGTGATGCAGCGCGATGGGCAGAGCTTGGTCGTTGAGCCGCCACAACTCCTGAAAGACCAATTCCGCCTGCATCCGTGTGTTGACGAACACCAGTGTCAGCCGGTGGCGGCGGATCGCATCCAGCACCGCGTGCATGGCGTAGCCCGCGGAATGTCCACCCCAGGGTACGCGATCGTCCAGCTCGAGAATGTCGATGGCCGGGGCGGGTCCGGGAGGGGTGGAAACCAAATTCGCGAGCGAGATTCGCACATCTGGCTCGCTCTGAGGCGCGAGCCAGGCACGCATCTCCCCTGGCCGCGCCACAGTGGCCGATAAGCCGATGATCCGGCACTGCGGTGCCCAAGTCCGCACACGCGCGAGCCCCAGGGCCAGGAGGTCGCCGCGCTTGCTGGCCGTCAAGGCGTGCAATTCATCGAGCACGATCGTGCTGAGCGCCGCAAAAAAATGTTGGGCGTCCAGATGGCTAATCAGCAGCGCGAGTTGTTCGGGCGTCGTGAGCAAGATGTCAGGCGGGCGCTCGCGCTGACGCTGTCGGCGCGCTTGCGGTGTATCTCCGGTGCGCAGCTCACAGCGAATTTTGAGGCCCATCTCGGCGATGGGCGTCAGCAAATTGCGTGCAACATCCGCGGCCAGCGCCTTGAGCGGTGAGATGTACAGCGTATGCAGGTGACGATCCTGGCTCTTGCTTGTGCGGGCCGATAGTTCGATCAGTGACGGCAGAAAGCCTGACAAAGTTTTTCCGGCACCCGTTGGCGCAATTAGAAGCGTTGCCGATCCCGGTGCCGCGCACGCCGCCAATTCGCACTGGTGGGGCCGAGGACGCCAGCCTTTGGAATGGAACCAGCTTGCAAATGGATCAGGCAGATCGCCCGGCGCTCCCGCGTGCGATCCAACTTGAGGTCGCGGCGCGTCTAGGCGCCGGACGCGACCAGTGGAGGTCATGCGCGCCCCCATCTGAGGCGTGTGGAGCGGACTTTGGCGTGATAGAAGGCGGCCGGACGAACCCTGGAGAGGATCGACGTGGATAGAACAACCATTTTCGGCGGCAGCCCCCTCGCGGTGGTCATCCGGCTCGTGCTGATTTCCATTGCCGTCGGTGTCGTGCTCGATACGCTCGGCATCAATGTCCGGAATTTCTTCGACCGCTTCAATGCGCTTTTGCGATCCGTGTATGATTTGGGATTGGGGACGATCGACTGGCTGCTGCACTACCTTCTATTAGGCGCCATCGTCGTCGTCCCAATCTGGCTCGCCACCCGCGTCATCGCGATTTTGCGGCGCTCGCCCGATTGACGCTGCCTCCGATCATCCCATCAAAGGACGAGCGGCCCACTCCTGGGCGCGCCGTCCGACGAGCCCGGCCAGAGTGTCACATCTGTCGGCGGCGACGGCACGGTCGAGTTCCTCTTTGATGGCACGGATCAGCCCCGGCCCTTCGTAAATCAAACCGGTATAAAGCTGGATCAACGAAGCACCCGCTTCGATTTTCGCCAGCGCACGCTGGGGAGTGTCGATACCGCCGATCCCGACCAGCGGAATTGTGCCCCCTGTCGCCTGGTGGATGCGGGCCAGCATGACCGTCGAACGCTGGAAGAGCGGCCGGCCCGATAACCCTCCCGCCTCCGACTTCTGGGGATCCGTCAAATTCGGACGTGACAAGGTCGTATTCGAGACGGCAACCAAATCCACAGCGTTCGCTTTGAGCCGCTCGACAATCGCCGGAATGTCGTCCTCTGCGATGTCGGGCGAGAGCTTCACGCAAATGGGCCGCTTCGGCTTCCCGAGATCCATTTGCCGGCGCCGCTCCGCCATGACCCGACCTAGCAATTCGTCAAGAGCGGCCGGAGCCTGTAAATCCCGCAATCCAGGCGTGTTAGGTGACGAGATGTTGATTGTGAACAACGATGCGAAATCGTAGAAGGCCGCTAGACCCAGCACGTAATCCGCGGTCCGATCGGCGCTGTCCTTGTTGGCCCCAATGTTGATGGCGATAATGCCTGCCGGTCGATGTTGACGCAACCGCTCGAGCGCGGCGGCATGGCCCCCGTTGTTGAAGCCGAGGCGGTTGATCAGCCCGCGGTCGCTGACAAGACGAAACACCCGCGGCTGCGGATTGCCCTCCTGTGGACGGGGTGTGATCGTGCCCACCTCAGCAAAACCGCATCCCATACCCAGAACTGCCGCGGGTACGCGCGCGTCCTTGTCGAACCCGGCAGCGATGCCGACCGGATTAGAAAACCGTAAGCCGGCAACTGTGATACCGATCCGATCGGGATCGGGGCGCGTGTCGCGCGGATAGACCCCCCGCTCCAGCAACCGCAACGTCACAGCGTGCGCGTCCTCTGGCGGGAGCGCAAAGAGGCCCGCGCGCGCAAGGCCATAGAATTCAG
>JAKALI010000755.1 GCA_021813195.1 Pseudomonadota bacterium | reverse complement strand
TTGCCGTCACTGCGACGGTAGACAACGTTCAACGCCCGATTGGCGGAGTTGCGGAACATCAGCACCGGCTGGTCCGCGAGGTCCATCCGCATCACCGCCTCGCTGACCGAAAGAAAAGCGATTTCAGCCGGCGTTTCCGCGACGACCGCCGCGTAAGGCCCGGCATCCGGCTCACCCGACCCGTTGCCTTTCGGAACCTCGGCTTGTTCGGAAACCTCTTGGAGGACGTATTGGCGCGCGGTTTCCGGGCGATCACGTGTGGCGCTCTCGCGGGCATGGTCGTTCACCCGGCGCCGATAGCGCCGGAGCCGCTTGGCAATGTGCTCGGCGGCATCGTCGAACGCAGCATGAGCATCGGCCGCCTCGCCTTCCCCGCGCAGGGTCAGGCCTCGCCCGGCATGGACGTTGATGTCACACGTGAAGAAGCTTCTGGCACGACTGAAGGTGACATTCGCTTCGAGCGCGTGATCGAAATACTTGTTGGTGATGGTGTCGAGCTGGTTCGCAACATGGACGCGCAGCGCGTCTGAGAGGTCAACCTGTTTGCCGGAGACCGTGATCTGCATAGCGAGATCCTTTTTGTTAGAGCCTTACCCGAGCATTGTAGGGCCGCCAGGTGAAGCGGGCGTTTACGTCGGCACGGATACGTCTCAATAATCGACAAGTCTTTATGACGCCGGCCCTCGCGCGACGCGCTTCAGCCTCCTGCCAGAAGCCCTTTTTCGCGCTTGCGTTGCGCCGAGCCGGGAATGCGCAACGCTTCCCTGTATTTGGCCACAGTTCGGCGGGCTATGTCTATGCCTTCCTTTTGTAACAATCTGGCAAGCGCATCGTCGGAGAGGATTCGGTTCGCCGCCTCACCCTCGATCAGCGTCGAGATGCGATGGCGCACCGCCTCGGCGCTGTGGCTTTCGCCATTCGCGCCCGCAAGCGCGGTCGTGAAGAAAAATTTCATCTCGAAAATGCCGCGCGGTGTGGCGATCACCTTGTTCGACGTGACACGGCTAACCGTACTTTCATGTATCTCGAGAGCGGCGGCAATTTCGCGCAGGGTCAATGGCCGGAGAAACCCGATCCCATGGCGAAAGAAGGCGTCCTGGTGTCGCACAATCTCGCCGGCGACGCGCAGGATCGTCTCCGCGCGGGACTCGAGGGCACGTACCAGCCAGTTCGCGCTTTGCACGCGTTCGGAAAGAAATTGCCGCGTCTCGCGGGACGCACGAGCGACGATTTGGGCGTGGAACCCTCGGCGGATGAGCACGCGGGGCATGGTCTCGGGGTTCAGTTCGAGAAAATAGTCGCCATCCGGCCCCGGGCGCATCAGGACATCAGGGATCAACGGCGTCATGGGGGTGACATCGAAGGTCGCCCCCGGCTTGGGGTTGAGGCGGCGGATTTCGGTAATCATGTCGCGCAGATCTTCGGCATCGACGCCGCAGATCTCCATCAGTGACCGAAGATCGCGCCTGGCAAGAAGTTCGAGATTGGCAAGCAGCGCGCGCATGGCAGGGTCCAGCCGATTGCGCTCGTCGAGCTGAACCGCGAGACATTCGGCCAGATCGCGGGCAAACATGCCGGTCGGGTCGAAACGCATCATTGTCTGACGCACCGCCTCCAGCATGTCGGGGGCGACTGCAAGACGTTCGGCGATCTGCTCGGGCGGGTCGGCCAGGCGTCCGGCAGGGTCGAGCGCCATGATGAGTGCGAACGCAATCCTGCGGCGCACCGGGTCGGCAAAGGCGAGCCTCGCCTGCTGATCGAGGCTTTCCCGCAACCCCGGCGGCCGGTCGGCAATCTGGCCGATCCAGTCATCCCGCTCCGGCGAAAGGCCGGAACCGGTTCCATCACCCACGCCGCCAGCGTCATAGACATTCGAAAAATCGACATCGAGCGGCGTGCTCGCGCCCGAAGGATCCGGATCGACCACATGTTCCGCGCCAATGTCGCCCGTCGGCTTCTCGGTGGAAGCAGCGTCGTTCCTCGGCACGGGCAGTGCCGCGTCGGCTTCGGGCTCCACCCGTTCGAGCAGCGGGTTCTTGAGAAGTTCATCCTCGATGAACTGGCTGACCTCGGCATTCGTGAACTGCAGCAACTGGATCGCCTGCCGCAGCTGAGGCGTCATCACCAGCGACTGAGTATGTCGCAGATCGAGACGAGGTCCTATTGCCATGCATGGATCATACCAAAGCCATCAGCAATGCGGAACGGGCAGAACGCGCATGGTGCGCTTTTTGCATCAAGAATTGTTGCCACTGTAGCGGCGCGCAACAAAAACGCGACAGGCCTTTTGGATCAGAAAGACGCCAGCAATTTGAGCACCGCGGGTCCGCCCACCACCAGGAACACGCAGGGCAGGATGAAGATGATCATCGGCAGCGTCAGCAGTACGGGCAGGCGTGCCGCGCGCTCCTCGAACCGGGTCAGCTGCTCCTGCCGCAATTCCGATGACAGGGTGCGCAGGGCCTGAGTCAGTGGCGTGCCGTATTGCAGGGTCTGGATCAGAGTCGACGCCAGACGTTTCAGACTGTCGAGACCCGTCCGAACACCCAGGGCGTTCAGCGAATCACGAATATTGCCGCCGATCCGCATTTCCTGGGCCGTCAGAGTGAACTCCTGCGCCACAGCCGGATGGGTCAACTGCAATTCACCGGCAACGCGAACCAGCGCCGATTCGAGACTCAAGCCAGCATCAGCGCAGATCACCATCAGGTCGAGCGCATCGGCGAGCCCCCCCTCGACCTTCTGGATGAAGCGCTTGCGCCGCTGCTGGATGATAATGTCGGGCAACAGCAGCCCCCCGATGGCTCCCACCACGGCAGCTATCACGGCATGGCCCGCGGTCATGTGCAAGAACCGGGACATGAGCAGGGACAGGACAGACAAGCCGGTCAATGAAAGAAGCTTGGTGCCAACGAACAGGGCAAGCGCTCCCTTGTCGCGAATACCGGCCATGCGCAGTGTATGCCGCAATTCCTCGAGGGTGCGGGGACTGAGCAGGCCGCTGCGCGCCACCGCGAGACCGAGACCCATGACGATCCGCACATGGATGGGCTGAGCAGCTTCGCCCCCCTTTTCC
>JAKALI010000754.1 GCA_021813195.1 Pseudomonadota bacterium | reverse complement strand
AGTAGTCATTATGGTTGTCGATGCCGAGCACTTGCTCGCCACGTGCCAGGAGGCGCTCGATCAGCGCCGCACCGATGAAGCCGGCCGCGCCGGTTACGAGGATGCGCATGGTTCGATCGTTTTGTGAAGTCCTGCAGTCTACCAGTCGCGCGCGACCGTGCCGTTGACAGACTCATGACAGCTGGCTAGCTTGATCGCGGCGTTTTCTTCGAATCGGGTGGCGGCCGGGTGACCTGCACGCCGAGCGTGCGACATGAGTACCGGCGGCTGACTCCCATTGACCTTTTGTCACGCCGATCAAGGGTGTTCAAAGCCCTTGCAATTCGCCTGTGATCCGCATCGGAACGTGAAACCATGATTGAAATTACCCTTCCCGACGGGAGCCGGCGCACCTTTGCGCATGCGCCTACAGTGCGCGACGTCGCCGCCTCCATTGGGCCGGGACTCGCGAAGGCCGCTTTGGCTGGCCGGATCGACGGCTCGTTGGTGGACTTGGGGTGCCTGATCGAGCGCGATGCGCACGTCGAGGTCATCACCGAGAAGAGCCCAGACGCACTGGACATCGTCCGCCATTCGACAGCGCACCTTTTGGCGCAGGCGGTGCAGCGACTATTCCCCGGCGCGCAGGTCACCATTGGCCCCGTGATCGACAGCGGGTTCTACTATGACTTTGCCTACCACCGTCCATTCACGCCTGAGGATTTGCCTCGAATCGAAGAGGAAATGCGGAAGATCGCTGCCGAGGCACTTCCGCTTTCTCGTACGGTCAAATCGCGAGATGAAGCGATCGACTTTTTCCGTCGTTTAGGCGAGGAATACAAGGTCGAAATCATCCAGGCCATTCCCGCCAGCGAGGAGCTTTCGCTGTATAGCCAAGGCGAATTCACCGATCTCTGCCGCGGGCCCCATGTGCCGGACACTGGCCGGCTCAAGGCATTCAAGTTGCTGAAGGTCGCCGGCGCGTATTGGCGTGGCGACAGCGGCAATCAAATGCTCAGCCGCATCTACGGAACGGCGTTCCTGAGCGACAAGGAACTGAACGCGCATCTGCGCCAAATTGAAGAAGCGGAACGGCGGGATCATCGCCGGATCGGCAAGGCGCAGGATCTTTTCCATCTTCAGGAGGAAGGCCCGGGCCTGGTGTTCTGGCATCCGCGCGGATGGGCAATTTGGCAGGTGGTCGAGCAGTACATGCGGCGCGTTTACCGCGATACGGGGTACGGTGAGGTCCGCTGCCCTCAGATCCTGGACGTTTCGCTTTGGCAGAAGTCGGGTCATTGGGACAATTACCAGGAGAACATGTTTTTCACAGAATCGGAAAAGCGCACTTATGCGGTGAAGCCGATGAATTGCCCCGGCCACGTGCAGATCTTCAAGCAGGGCCTTCACAGCTATCGGGACCTTCCCATCCGCTATGGTGAGTTCGGGGCATGCCATCGCAACGAGCCATCCGGCGCCTTGCATGGAATTCTCCGTGTCCGGGGTTTCACCCAGGATGATGGTCATATCTTCTGCACGGAAGAGCAGATCGAGTCGGAGGTCGCGGCCTTCCATCGGCAGGCTCTGAAGGTCTACGCCGACTTCGGTTTTTCCGATGTTCAAGTCAAGATTGCGCTACGGCCGGACAAGCGGCTCGGGGACGATGCCACGTGGGACAAGGCCGAGCATGCGCTGCGTAGCGCGCTGCGCGGTGCCAGTGTCGAGTGGCAGGAATTGCCGGGCGAGGGTGCTTTCTACGGCCCCAAGATCGAATACCACCTCAAGGATGCAATCGGCCGCACGTGGCAGTTGGGGACCATGCAAGTGGATTTCATGATGCCCGGGCGGCTCGGCGCCGAGTATGTCGACGAACACAGCGTGCGTCGCCATCCGGTCATGCTGCATCGGGCCATTGTCGGTTCGATGGAACGCTTCATCGGCATCTTGATAGAACACCATGCCGGTGCCTTTCCCGTTTGGCTGGCACCGCTACAAGCGATCGTGCTGAACATTACCGATGCGCACGCATCCTATGCGTCCCAGGTCGCGCAAGCACTTGTGCAGCAAGGATTCCGTGTCCAAGCCGATTTGCGCAATGAGAAGGTGGGCTATAAGATCCGCGAACACACGCTGCAGCGAGTGCCCTATCTGCTGGTGGTCGGTGACCGCGAGATGGAGCAGGGCGCAGTTGCCGTGCGCGCGCTGAGCGGCGCGGACCTTGGCGGCATGCCACTGGCTTCCCTCGCTGCGCGTCTGGCCTCGGAATCCCGGCCTGGTTGAATGGGCCCGAGTTCATTGATCCACGGAGACATCACGATCGCTACGCCCACCGAAACCAAATCCCACCGTCGCAACCACGAGATCCGCGTGCCGCGCGTGCGCGTGATTGACGCCGAAGGCCAGCAGCTTGGCATTCTCGGTCGCGACGAGGCGCTGCGCCTCGCCCAGGAATCTGAGATGGACCTGGTGGAGATCCAGCCGACCGCCGATCCGCCGGTGTGCCGGATCATGGATTTTGGCAAGTTCCGTTTCGAGCAGCAGAAGAAGGCCCAAGCGGCCAAGAAGAAGCAAAAGCAGGTCGAAATCAAGGAGCTCAAGTTCCGGCCGACCACCGACGTAGGCGATTACCAAATCAAGATGCGCAACCTGCTTCGGTTCCTGGACGAGGGCGACCGGGTCAAGGTCAATATCCGTTTCCGGGGTCGCGAAATGTCGCATCAGGAACTCGGCTATGAGTTGGCCAAGAAGATCCAGGCAGACGTTGTGGAGCAGGGCGTGATCGAGCAGTTCCCGCGGCTCGAGGGGCGTCAGATGATCATGATGATCGCGCCGAAGAAGAAGTAGTTCGAAGCGGTCTCTCTCCTTCTGATTGGCTTACGGCAACCTCTGCACGGGCGCTTGGCCTTGGTTGTCTTTCCGTATACAATCTTGGGTCCGGTCCTGAGGTAGGGCCGGCATACGCAGGTTCCGGCAGGGATGGCAAGCGCGGCGTCCGCCGCCGCCGGGACCAGTCAATAACCCCGGACGGAGCATTCCATGCCCAAGATCAAGATCAAGACCAACCGTGCGGCTGCCAAGCGCTTCCGCAAGACGGCAA
>JAKALI010000753.1 GCA_021813195.1 Pseudomonadota bacterium | reverse complement strand
CATTTGGAAGGCTCATGCGCTATTGCAAGGAGGGTAGCGGCTGTGAGGCGCGATCAAAGCGCTCGTCGGCGTCAGTCGTCAACTATGCAGTAGGTCCATCCGAGCGGACCGGAGTGTGGCGACCCGGCCATGCCCCGTCGGGCGAGGAACTCGCTCCGAGGCCACGGGCAATCGGCACCTGGCAAACTCGCCTTCCGGACCCTTCGAGGCGATGAATGGGTGGCTCAGCGGCGCGGGATCAGGTGGCCCGGATCCCGAATTTCTATACTGGGCCCGCTTGCGCCAACCGGTCAACATCGCCGCTGGCTGGGGCGTCAAAGTACACTTGCCAGCACATTGATGGTCATCGCCAGTACACCGAGATTAAAAAAGAAGCCGAACAGCCCGTGGAGTGTGACGACGCGCCGAATGTGGCGTGAGGAAATATCGAGATCTGCTGTCTGGCAGGTCATTCCGATCACAAAGGCAAAATAGACAAAATCGGCAAATACGGGTTTGCCGCCTTCGGGAAAGAGGATGCCGCCAGCATCGCCTGAATCGATCTGATCATAATAAAGATGCGCATAATGAAAGGCGTAGACAAGGTTCGAGAAGAGCCAGGCAAGCACCAAAGTACCCGCCACAATGGTAAAATCCGCCGTTGTGAGTTGGTTGCGACCCTCAACCATTTTTCCGAGCGCCAATAAGATCGCCGCCAACACCGCGGCGGCTGTCAGCATGAGGAGAAGCCGTCCGCCGTCGTCGCGCGCAGCGCGGATGCGCGCATCTTCCGGGTTATCGACCGCCCAGAGCGGCAATGCGAGCCCGATAAACACCACCGATGCGATGTCGAAGCCGAGAATCGCCGCCTCCTCGATGGGCAGGCGACCGGCGGCGATCGTCGTGGCTGCAAAGAACACAATCATGAACGCCAGGAAGCGAGGATGCGGGACGCTCATGCCGCAACCACGCCGAAGAGCCGCCCGACGGCCGCCGTCGCCGCCATGGCCAGTGCGCCCCAAAACAGAACGCGGGCCGCGCCGCGCCATTGGCCCGCGCCGCCCATCGCCGCGCCCAAACCGCCAAGCATAGCCAGGCCCACGAGCGTCCCTGCCAACACCCATGGCAGGATCTGCGCCTCAGGGGCGAGTGCGGCGAGCAGCAAGGGCGCGGCGGCGCCGGTGGCAAACGTCGCTGCCGAGACGAAAGCGGCCTGCACCGGTGCAGCGGCGATGACTTCGGAGATGCCTAGCTCGTCGCGTAAATGAGCTCCCAGGGCGTCCTTCGCCATGAGCTGGCGGGCGACCTCGCGTGCCAGTTGCGGCTCGACCCCGCGGTTGACGTAGATACCAGCAAGTTCGTCTTCCTCGGCCTCAGGCGTGGCGATGAGTTCGGCCTGCTCGCGCGCAACGTCTGCCGCTTCGGTATCAGCTTGCGAGCTGACCGAGACGTACTCGCCTGCTGCCATCGACATCGCGCCAGCGACGAGCCCAGCAAGGCCCGCCAGGAGGACCTCGGCGCGCCCCGTTCCCGCGGCAGCAACACCCACGATGAGGCTGGCAGTCGACACCATGCCATCATTGGCGCCCAGCACGGCCGCGCGCAGCCAGCCAATGCGATGGACCAAGTGACTTTCTCTGTGCAGGGGGCGGGGCATGATGGTTCATCTCCTCGGAACAGGGACGGGGCATCGCCACCAGTCCATACCACCGACAAGCCCTTCAGTGGAGCGACCTCGGTCTGGGTACACGGGTCGTCAGGTGGTCGATGGTGAAACTGTGCACGGGGCGCAAATTTTTGCGTGGCGAGAGTATCTGCGACGCAACGCTCTCCTCGAAGTATGAACGACTTTGTGACTCGGCAGGCATCGCTCGAAGAGCGTCATTCTGATCAGAGCTCGACGGTTCATCGCCAAGAACGAGGGGACTGGCAGCTTCATAAGCTTCTAGGAACGAGACTTTCGCAAAGGCGCAGGACGCGTTGCGCGTGTCGGCATGGAGAATATTCCACAAGCGCCATCATCTTGTCCGGCATGTTCGGCTCGAATGCTGGAGCGTAACCGAAATTCTGCTGATCAATCGGATAGCGAATTCTGCGCTTCTGGAGCAGCCGGACAACATGTCGATCAGCGACGACGATCGGAAGCTCTCCATCGATGACTTGCCTAACCTCCTACACCACGTCCTGCGACGACAGCTGTGGTCAACCTTGCGAATTCTGGGCCTACTCCCCTGTTTTGCCGCATTGGCGGGTTCGATTGCCCAGAACAGCGGACGCTGGTCCCGAGGTGTCAGCGAATCAGTCATGCTCGATCGGCGAATTCGGCTCGCGGAAGAATGTCGTGTGGTCAGCCATGCAACGGGGTGAAAAACTGGCGTGGATGCTCATCGTTTTCGGCGGCGCCGGGACAGGCGCTGCCGGGATGATGGTGCTGACCACGATGAGAACGCCCGCGCCCCCCGAAGTGCGCGACGCCGTACCAGATCTCGTCCTTGAGGCGCCGGTCCCCGTTCCAGCTGAGCCTCGCGGGACCGCATCTAAGATCCTTGGCCGCCTGCCACCTGCCAGAGGCCGTGATGACCCCGCCTTCGCCCTTGCTGCGATTCCACAACAGCCGCGTGCGCAGACCATGCCCGAGGCCGTGATCGGCGATGAGGGGGGGTCGGATTCCCTCGCGCCCTGGATCACGGACACGCGTCCACAACTGCCGCCGATCGACGTGCCTCAGACGAGGCGGTTCCCGCCAAACTCGCTGCCTTGGCTATCCAAGCCCGCGCCGCAAAAGCGCTACACACTCAAGGAGCGGCTTGATGAGATTTCGCCGGGCGCTACGGCGCGACTTGCTGCGAAGTTCGCCGCTGCCAAAGCGGACTGGCCGGTTGCTGAAATCGGGCTCGTCGCGATCAAAAACGAGCGCCTGTTGGATTTGTATGCCCGCTCGGAAGGTTCCAAGACCTGGACCCTCATTCACCGCTATCCCGTGCTGGCCGCCAGCGGTGGAAGCGGGCCGAAGCTCAAACAGGGCGACAAGCAGGTGCCGGAGGGCATCTATGGGATCTCGTTCCTCAATCCCAATAGCCAGTATCACGTCTCACTGC
>JAKALI010000752.1 GCA_021813195.1 Pseudomonadota bacterium | reverse complement strand
CGCGGGCGCATCTATCTCATGAAAGACATGTTCGAGGCGGGTCGCGCACCCAGCGCCGAGATGCGCGAGCACATCGATCGCTGTCTGTCCTGTCTGTCTTGCACGACGACGTGTCCATCTGGCGTCGACTATATGCACCTCATTGATCACGCCCGCGCCTACATGGCCGAGCGTGAGACGCGGCCTTTCAAGGCGCGTATGATACGAACGGTGTTGGCGCGAATTCTACCCTATCCTCGCCGCATGCGTTGGGCTCTGAGAGCCGTCCCCCTCGCGCGGCCCTTCATAGGGCTCATGCAGCGGCTCGGATTCGCTGAACTGGCGACCATGATCGCCATGGCGCCGACGACACTGCCGCGTGCGGGGCGTTTTACTGGTCCTGGGACCGCGACCACGAATTCCGAGCGGCGCGGGCGCGTCATTCTCATGGCGGGTTGCGCCCAGCAGGTTCTGCGGCCAGACATCAACGATGCCACCATCCGTCTTCTTGCCCGGCGAGGTGTGGATGTCGTGGTTGCAAATGGTGCCGGCTGTTGCGGTGCGCTCGTCCACCACTTGGGTCGCGAACAGGAAGCTCAGGCGCAGGTCAAGCGCAACATTGATGCGTGGATGAAAGAGATCAGCAAGGAGCCTATCGATGCGATCCTGATCAATGCTTCGGGCTGCGGGACCATGGTCAAGGACTATGGTCATGTCCTGGCCCACGATACCGAGTATCGCGACAAGGCGGCCCAGATCGCCGGCTTGGCGCGCGATGTGTCGGAGTTCTTGATTGAGGTTGACATTGGCGCCCCTGTGCGCTGGTCGTCGATCAAGGTCGCCTATCATTCCGCCTGCTCGCTACAGCACGGACAACGCATCACAGAGGAACCCAAGGCTTTGCTGACGAAAGCCGGTTACAGTGTCGCTGACGTGCCGGAAGGGCACATTTGCTGCGGGTCGGCCGGCACCTACAACATTCTGCAACCCGATATCGCCCGGCAACTCAAAGAGCGCAAGATTGCCAATATCAAGACCTCACGGCCCGATGTCGTGGCGGCCGGAAACATTGGCTGCATCACGCAACTCGCCTCTGGCATGACCATTCCCATCGTCCACACGGTGGAATTGCTGGACTGGGCCTATGGCGGTCCGGTGCCGCGAGGCCTCGAGGCCCTGGAGCAATACGTCAGCAACGTGCCCCATCCCAAGCGCGCGCCAGACGATTACATCGCCGCGTGACAGGGACGGCCGTTACCTTCGTTCTGCCAGCCCTGCCCGCCACACGCAGGCGGTGACAAAGGTGCCTTTGGTTGGAGCAGGCAGCGTCGGCGATCAGGTCCGCACGGGCTGACGCAATCCGGACGTGAGCAGCAACAAGATTAGCGCGCCCAAGATCGATCCTGCAATTACGAGCATGGGGCCGTTGGGAACATCCAGATTCAAAACACCGACCAGCCCCGGCAGTCCAAGTCCGCCGCCCAGTCCTCCGATCGCACCAACGATTGTGCCGAGCAGAGTCATGAGAAACCCACTGCGAATGCTTGCGAGAAACCCGAAAATTGCGCCGGGTATGGCGGCAGTCATGAGAACGGTGCGTGCAAGGTCTTCCATCGGATCCTCCCTGAGCGTGTTGCTGGGCGCTGCTTTTTCCATGCCGCTTGAAGCGGCTGCCGCTCTGCGATCGGCCGTTCAAGTCTAACACGGACCAGCTACGGAGCGACGAGGGTTGGGGGTGCCGTCGTGACATTTTGCCGATGATCGTAACGCTGTTGCATCGGCGCGGGATGAGTTCTGTGCTTGGAATACCCGCACCGCCTAATCGTTATCACCGGCAGGTTGATTGTGACCCGCCATGCGCCTCGTCCGAGAAGAGGCGCATGCAGATCAATCATGTGGGCCATCTCCATGTGATGGGTACATTTGAGTTGACGCGTCAGTTCCGGAGCCGCCTCAGGGAGTAGACGAGATGACGGCCGCATCGCTGCCCTTCCCCGATACGTTGGCAACCGTGCCGTCCACTGCAACGATGTCGGGACCAACGAGACCCATCGGCGATGCCGGCGGCATGTCAGTCATCGGCACTGATCTTACGATCTTGGGCGAGAATATTGCAATCATCTCACGCAACCGCTTGCGGATCGACGGCGACGTTCAGGGCGACGTCCATGGCAGCGAGGTGACGATCAGTCGGGAAGGCTCCGTTGTCGGAACCATTGCAGCTCAGCGCATTGAGGTCTTCGGCGGCGTCAAAGGAGCTATTCGAGCGCCAACCGTCATCGTCCACCCCACGGCCGAGGTCGACGCGGAAATCGTCCATCAGTCCCTGACAGTCGAGGAGGGCGCCACACTGGAAGGCAGCATGCGCCGCGTGCGCGATACGGCCGAACTGGCTGTCGATCTGGATGCCGCCGTGCTGCGCCGCGCTCTGCGGGCTTAACAGCGAGCGCGTTCGCCATCAGTAAGGGGGCGTGTCGCGAAATCGCCCCGCGGACTGCTCCGCGGGGCGTCTTTTCGTCTTCAGTCTCGGCAATTTTTTGCGCAGCCGCACATCAGAGGTGCGCGAGCACCGCGAGCATCAAAAGCGCCACGATGTTGGTGATCTTGATGAGCGGGTTCACGGCGGGGCCGGCGGTGTCCTTATAGGGATCGCCGACCGTATCGCCGGTCACGGACGCCTTGTGCGCTTCCGAGCCCTTCACGTGCTTGACGCCGTCCTTGTCAACGAATCCGTCCTCGAAGCTCTTTTTTGCGTTGTCCCAGGCGCCACCACCCGACGTCATCGAGACGGCGACGAACAAGCCGGTGACGATCACCCCCAGCAGCATGGCACCGACGGCAGAGAATGCCGCCCCCTTGCCGCCAATGGCGTTGATGACGATGAAGAGTACGATTGGCGACAGCACGGGCAGGAGCGAAGGCACAACCATCTCCTTGATGGCCGCGCGCGTCAGCAGGTCGACGGCTGCCGCATAGTCGGGCTTCTCGGTCCCCTTCATGATCCCGGGCTTGGCCTTGAATTGCCGCCGGACCTCTTCGACGATCGCACCACCCGCGCGGCCGACGGCTGTCATGGCGATGCCGCCGAACAGGTAGGGCAGC
>JAKALI010000751.1 GCA_021813195.1 Pseudomonadota bacterium | reverse complement strand
AGATGCGACGCCCCTGCTGTTCGATAAATAGCTCGGGGCTCGCCGACAACACGGTCACCGTGCCCGTGTCGACAATGCCGCCGTGGGCGACGCGCTGGCGCTGGCGCAGGTCGCGGTAGAACGTCATCGGCGAGCCGGAGAGGCGAAAGCGCGCTTTGAACGTCAAGTTGAGCTGGTAAATGTCGCCAGCTCGAATCATCTCCTGAACCTTGGCGAAGCGCGCAACATACTCGTCCTTGGTCCAGGCGCGTGTGACAGAGCTGAATTGATAGCTCCCGCTGCGGGTGTGGGTTCTCAGCCATTGGTCGACTTGCGCTTCCGTCATCGCGCGAGGTTCGCGATAGAGGCCGAACCAGACGAGTGGCACGTTACGCGCGCGCGGCATGAGGTGGTGGAGTCGCGGTTCCAGGGCGTAGCCAAGCTCGTAGGAGAAAAAGCCGGCCGCACAGAGTCCCTGGGACAGCCCGGCTTCCAGGGCCGCAAATGCGGGCGCAATCTCGTCCTCAGTTTCTGCGATGATGACGTCCGCGGGCTCGGTGAACAGAAGCGAGAGAGCACCGGCACCCGAACTGTTGTCGAGAAGAACGAAGGATTCATCCAAACCCGTCGCCGCGGTTACTGTGCGCACCTCTGCTTGGCCGGCCGCGTGTTCCCTCGACATTCCGCCTCACGTTGTCATCATTCGCGTGGTCCGTGCCGTGCACATCATCCTGCACCGCTCGTCCTTCGGTACACGGCCCTCGAATTGCTGGTGTCTTTACCCGCGGACCACCTTCGAGGGGAGCCAGACATATCGCAGGCCGCCCGACGGCGAAAGCGCGATCGAGCCTTTTCGATCGCGCACGCGTCCTTCGTCTTGTCTACCGGGCCTACGCTCGGTCCGTTTCGCTCCATGAAGGGCGCGCGAGCGCCGAGTTGCAGGTTGAACCTTTCGGGGCGACGGATGGGTCGCCGTGGCGTTGGAACGCGACGGACCGCGCCGCTCGATTGACTTCGAGGGAGCGACTGCCTATACACGGCGGCTTCTGATGCAGCCCTTTGCTGGTTTGCTGTCGCCCGCGCAGAGCGAAGGAGCCGTGGCAATTGGCGGGCATCGCCCAAAACAACAATTCTATCGGCGAGTTCGGCCGGCGATCCCCATGGATCGCACGCGGCCGGCGACGGGCCGAACCGTACGGAGACGAGTGTCGTGAAACGCACCTATCAGCCCAGCAAGCTTGTCCGCAAGCGTCGCCACGGCTTCCGTGCCCGTATGCGCACGGCAGGCGGCATCAAGGTGATTGCCCGTCGCCGCGCCAAGGGACGCAAGCGCCTTTCGGCGTGATTTGGTTTTTTGCCGCAACGCGGCTCTCGCAGGTTTTCTATGGAATTGAGGTCCGACGCGCGCTCTGCGGGCCAACCCGGTCCTGGGCGCTCCAATTTGGCGGCTGCCTCAAGTGCCGACACGATCTTTGAAGCTCCGCACCTTGAAGCGCCGCGCCGAATTTTTGCGGGTACGGGGCGGGGCGCGCTGCGCAACGCCATCGTTTGTCATGGAAGCCAAGCCGAGAATCGTAGCGCAACGCGTTGATAAGGAACCCCGCTTCGGCTTCACGGTGACCAAAGCCATGGGGGGCGCTGTCACGCGCAACCGCATCCGCCGTCGCCTGAAAGCTGCGGTGACGGCGGCGGCCCCGTCGGGGGCGAAAGTTGATACCGACTACGTCATCATCGCGCGCCCAAGCGCGTTGGATCGGCCATTCGAGCAACTCAAGAAAGACCTTGAACACGCATTCCAACGTGTGCATCACCCCGTGCGGACCAAGCCGCGAGGACGCAGCGGCACGAATGAGCGGGCGTGAGCCGCGCGAACGCACGGCATGGCGCACACAGGCGGCGACGTTCTTGTTCGGGCCTGGCAAAGATACAGTGACGGCATGTCCTGTTTTGTCGTCACCGCTGCCATGTCAGGCATGGACACCGACGACATGCCGGTATGGATCAAGACTCGGGCGGCCCTCACCGTGCCGCTGTTCGAACAAAGGCCCGATCGATGCAGAGCCAAGAGCCGGACAATCAAACGAACCTTCTTATTGCCATCGTCCTGTCGATGGCGGTGCTGCTGGGTTGGAGCTACTTCTTCGCTGGACCGCAGATCGAGGCCGAGCAGCAGCGCCAGGCGCGCGAACGTCAGGTTCAACAGCAGCCAGGTCAGGCAGGTGGAAGCACGGCGCCCGTCGCCGGTTCTGCAACGGCCCCCTCGCCAGGCGCCCTCACGCCATCAACGCGCGCGGCCGCTTTGGAGCAGGCGCCGCGTGTGAAGATCGATACACCCTCACTCAGCGGCTCGATCTCGCTCAAAGATGGCGCCATCGACGATCTCGTTCTGCGCAAGCATCACGAGCGTGCCGATCCGGCAAGTCCGAACGTGGTGTTGTTTGAGCCGCGGTCCAAAACCGGCGGATACTTCGCCCGCTTCGGCTGGCAACAGACCGGTCGGCAAATCAAATTGCCCGATTCCGAGACGGTGTGGACACAGACGTCGAGCGGGCCGCTGACGCCGGACAATCCGTTGAAGCTCGAGTGGAAGAACGGCGAGGGGCTTACCTTCCGCCGCATCATCACGGTCGATGCCGACTATATGTTTTCGGTAACCGATGAAATTGAGAACACGGGTTCGGGAGATGTTGTGCTGAACCCCTTCGCGCGCATCTTCCGTTTCGGCATGCCGTCTGTGGCATCGATGTGGCTTTTGCATGAAGGTCTGCTGGGCGTTCCGGGCGATGCGGGGCTGCAGGAAATTACCTTCCACGATGCCATCACGGCTCCTGCGTCGACCTTCTCGGGCAAGATGGGCGGATGGGTCGGCATCACCGACAAGTATTGGGGATCAGCCCTGATACCCGACCAGAATTTCAAGTACGACGCCGTCCTGCAAGGTTCCCAACCCTCCGAAACGGGTGGTCTGCCCGTTTATCTTGCAGAGTTCCAGCGCGAACCGGTCGTTGTTCCCGCAGGCGGCGTCGCGTCGGTGAAAACACTCCTCTATGCCGGTGCAAAACAGGCGGCGATCGTTGAGCGTTACGCTGAAGAATACAATATC
>JAKALI010000750.1 GCA_021813195.1 Pseudomonadota bacterium | reverse complement strand
CGGCCAGCGCGGCTTTCAGGCCGGCAGCGTGCTTGAGCGCGAAGGCGATGTCGGCGACCGGGGCGCGGTAGCTCATGGCGGCAAGGAATACATCGGCACGGGCGCGGGTCAATGGCGGGACGAGGCGGTCCGGCGGGGCGCGCTGGCGGCCAGCCATCTCGATATTCGATCGCCCAATATATCGCGAAAAACATCCCGGCGTTGGAGCACCACCTACCGCCGCCGCGCAAGCGCTGGCTTCCGGAACACGAGCGAATGGGAATATTCGACGCTGCGGCTCTCGCACTGGCCTATTTTCAGAGCGGCATCAGTGGCTCGCAGATCGCGTCTTAGCCATTCGGTTCCGTAATCCGGCATCTCCGAGCATGGCGGGGTGTCGGTAGCGGGACGGAGTGGCAATCGCCGGCACACCGTTAGCTCTTTCGCCGGTCGAGCTCCGCCTCGCAGTCCAGCATCCGACTGCATCGGATGCTGGTAGCGAGGAGGAGGACCATGACCGCTATTGCTCTTTCGAACAAAGGCGCAAAGCTGATGAAGCTTTGCGAATGCGAGGGTTTCAGGAACCTTGACCAGCTCTTGAAGCACGCCGCTCCCGACAGCGTGGGTCCGGCCATCTGCATGACCGAAGGCTGCGATTACACCACGGAAATGGAGCCAGATCAGGATCAAGGCTACTGCGAGGCTTGCGGTGGCAATACTATGGTCTCGGCGCTTGTGCTCGCCGGGTTGATCTAGGGGGTGCGGCGATGAATACCGACCGTATCCGCGAGCTGAACGATGCGTTCCGCAGTACATTTCGTGGCGGACGCGTCATGATGACGCCCGGCGTAAACGAACTACCGGATTGCGTGAAAGCGGAAGTTCTCACGAAGGTCGCCACATTCGGGGAGTTTACCGAAGACAACGACCCTCACAGGGAACACGACTTCGGCAGCTTCGAAGCCGTCGGGCGAAAGTTCTTTTGGAAGATAGACTACTACGATCGTGAGCTACTGTATGGCTCGGAAAACCCGGCCGATCCTGAGCAAACAGCCCGGGTACTGACGATCATGCTCGCGAGTGAATACTGAGCCCCCTTTGGGGGCTCTTCGCTTGCTCCACAACAAAATCGCCAAACATGGGTAGATCGCGCAAGTTAAAGATTCGGATGAGCCTCCGGAAAGGCAAATAGGATCTCTGGTTTAGTACGTCGCGGTTGCCGGGAGCCACTCGGGATAACATCAAAAGAAAGCGCAGAAAAGGTCTTCACACTGCCTTCGAATCGCGCAAACAGCTACAGCCGGGCAATGGATCGGTACGCGCCTCTTGAAGAGCGAGCGCCATATCGATAGCCGCCTTGCCGTTGGTTATCAGACCTGAGCGGAGCAGCGCTTCTGCGAGGTGCGGAGTAGAAGTAATGGCAGCCTGCGCGACTTTTCCATCGTTGGGGAACGCGTCGACGATCAGTTTGCAGCCAGGTCGGAAATCACAAACTATCAAGCTTGCTCTCCAGCAACCTCCGAAGGGCTTGTGAGGGCGCGGCGCCTGCTCTTCAGATGTTTCGGGAGCGGCGTTGACGAATTGACAATCCGTGGTAGGTGAGGCGGCGCAAGCGAACATATTGCTAAACGCCGATGAGATGGCAGAATTTGCCATGGCGCGACTCCTGGTGGTTGCGCCCGATCGAGGGCGGTGCAACGCCGCTCGATGGGCCCTAGGCAGACATTCCTGTCTAGGGTTCTGCCTTTGATGCTCTGACATTCGTGCTTGGCCCAATAGCCAAAATGATTTTAGCTGCTATCAGATATTGATAAGGGCGACTGATAGAAAATTGGATAGTGAGAGTCGCAATTCGGGGGCGTTATCACAGGAGGCCCCGGAAGAAGTGGGGGCGTAGTCGTTCAGGCCCCATATGTTTATTCGCGCGATTAGCGTTGCGAACGTCCACATAGGTGAGCATAGGGTCTCGTTTCGAATTGCGTTACCGCGAGGCATGTATATGCTTCTCGTGCTGCCGAAATGCCCGCGCGTTTTGGAATCGAACCACTGTCAAAAAATTTGATGGGGGTATTTAAGGGGGTAGCAGTAAAAAAGTCCGGCGCAATTCATTCAAGAAGTCAACTAGATATCAGTTGGGTGAGATTCCGCCCCTGAACATAGCGTTTCATAGTCTCTCATAGCTGTACGCTGTTGCTCATAGAAGCGCATTGTCCCGAAAATCCGAGAGGGGCGGCCGATGGCAGCGGTCGTACGCCGTGGCTCTTGCCAAGCACGGTGAATTGCCGTACAAGTCTCTCAGGAGAATGATTATGCCATCCGCTCGTAAGAAGTCTGCATTGCCTAAACGGGAATACAAAACCCAACGGCTCGAATTGCGCCTGGCGCCATCGGCAAAAAAGGTGATCCAGCAGGCCATGTCGGTCACCGGTCTTGCTGCGGGTGATCTTGCCTATGAGGGTGCGCGCCGGCTTCTCGACGAGCACCAGCGCATGGTTCTGTCGGGAGCGGATCGCGACGCCTTCCTTGCTGCGATCGGCCGGAGTCCTGATCCTTCCCCGCGTCTCGTCGAGGCGTTGAAGCGTCATCGTCATCTCTTCGGCTGATCGTGCATGATCAAAGCGATCGAACCGCTCGGTAAGCGTGACCGCGCGGCATTTTCGTGCGGTGTGGCTTCGCTCGATGATTGGTTCCGTCTTCGCGCTGGGCAGGACGAGAAACGTAATGTGGCGCGTGTCTTCGTCGCGATCGACGATCAACGCGAGATCGTCGGTTTCTACAGCTTGAGTTCCTTCACACTCGCCATCGCCGATCTGCCGCCCGCACACGCAAAACGCCTACCCCATTATGACGCCATTCCGGCTGCCCTCATTGGGCGTCTCGCGCGTGATAAGAAAGTTCGCGGTGAAGGGGTCGGCGATCTTCTGCTCGCCGACGCGGTTCGAAGGGTTATTGGGGCGGCCCGTTCGCTTGCGGTTTTTGCCATCGTAGTCGAAGCGACAGATGAAAAAGCAGCGGGCTTCTATCGCGATTTTGGATTTGTGCCATTTCCGACCCGTCCGCTCAGACTGTTCATGCCTGCGTCCGAAGCGGCGCAGGCTGTCTCC
>JAKALI010000749.1 GCA_021813195.1 Pseudomonadota bacterium | reverse complement strand
GGCGTGGTGGCACCCGGCTGAACGCTACCAGGGCCAGGATATCTTCGGTTCGACTGAAAACTACACCAAGCTGTTCCGCGAAAAATACAAAGCCGAGCCTGATTATGCCCAGGCGTCGGCATCGGTTTCCGGGGCATTGTTTCAGATGGCAATCGAAAAAGCCGGCTCGCTCGACCGCAAAAAAGTCCGCGACGAACTCGCAGGCATGAATGTCCAGACCTTCTACGGGCCGGTGAAGTTCGGACCGAACGGACAAATCAACTCCCTGGAACCGCCGGTGTTCCAGATCCAGAACGGCCAGCCGGTGGTCGTGTATCCGGCGGCAATCAAACAGGGTGATTTCAGGCTCGGGGTGAAGTGAGTCAAGCTTCATGCTGATTCTGCAGATACTGCTCAACGCAATCGTGTTGGGCAGTCTCTATGCATGCATAGCTGCCGGGTTTTCGCTGGTGTGGGGTGTGCTCAACGTGATCAACCTGATGCATGGTTCGTTCATCGTGCTGGGCTCGTATCTCGCATGGGGCGCCTATAAGGCGCTCGGCGTTGCACCGTGGACTTCGCTCCTGATCGCCGCACCGGTATTCTTTATCCTGGGCTACGGGATTCAGCGCGGCGTTCTGAACCGTGTCATCGCGGCGCCGGTGTTGGTTACGCTCACGCTGACTTTTGGCCTGGATCTGATCCTCAACAACGCGATGCTGGTTGCGTTCAAGGCCGACTATCGACAGTTGGTCCTTGATCCATCACTCGGTTCGCTTTCCGTCGGCTCGCTGGTGGTGCCGGTCGACCGCATTGTCGCCATGATCTTTTCCTTGCTGCTGACCCTGGCGCTGTTTTTCGTGTTGCGCCGTTCCCGTGTCGGACGCGCGATCGTGGCCGTAAGGATGGACCGGGACGCGGCGCGGCTGATGGGCGTGGATGTGCCATCCATCTATGCAACTGCTTTCGGCCTTGGCACCGCGATGGCCGGCTGCGCCGGTGTGCTGCTGGCGATGATCTTTCCGATTTCCCCGATCGCTTCCGGGACGTATCTGGGCAAGGCCTTCGTCGTATGCGTCCTGGGTGGCCTGGGCAGCGTACCGGGTGCGGTGGTGGGAGGGCTGTTTCTCGCGATTGTGGAGAGCTTCGGGTCTCTGGTCCTGGGCCCTGAAAATGCGGTTACGCTATCCTTCGGCCTGCTCATCGTGTTCCTGATCGTTCGCCCCCAGGGGCTGCTTGGCAAGCGCGGCTTCGAATGAAACAGCGAGTCTATTACGGCGCACTCGCTTTGCTGGTCCTGTTGGGGTGCCTTCCATTTCTGGACAGCTCGTATGCACTGCGTATCGGCACCTTCGCCTGTATGTATGCAATCATGTCCGTTTCCTGGACCGTGATCGGCGGCTTCACCGGATACCCATCGTTCGCAACAGCCGCTTTCTTCGGCCTCGGTGCCTATTGCGGCGGCGTGCTGATCAACAAGGGCTGGCCGCTGTTTGCGGCCGCGGGCGCGGCCGGCGCAATCGCCTTTGCCGGCGCACTCGCTTTGGGTCTGGTGCTGCTGCGGTTGCGCGGACACTATTTTGCGATCGCCAGCCTGGCTGTTGCCGAAGTGCTGCGCGAATTGACCAATACGGCAACCGCTCTGACCGGCGGTGGAATGGGATTGAACATTCCGGTTTCCGTCACCGGCTCCAGCAGCGTGATGGGCGAGGCTTCCTTTTTCTTCTGGGCGATGTGGGCATTGCTGCTCCTGACATTCATCGTGGTCCGTCTGATCCAGGAGTCGAAGCTTGGCTTCGGCCTGGTGTGCATCAAGCAGAACGAATCGGCCGCTGACATGATCGGCGTCAACGCCACGATCTACAAGAGCCTTGCGTTCGCTTTTTCCGGAGTGTTTGTCTCCATGGCGGGCGCACTCTATGCGGCGTGGGTGCATTACATCGAGCCACCTGACGTGTTCGACGTCCTGTTTGCGGTCAAGCCTATCGTGATGGCACTGCTCGGAGGGCTTGGATCCCCGGCTGGCGCCCTGCTCGGGGCATTCGCCTTCCTCGGCATCGAGGAAGCGGTATGGCGCAATTATCTGCAAATACACTCCGGAGTTCTCGGCTTGCTGGTCGTCGTGCTCCTGCTCTTTCTGCCTGACGGAATGATGTCTATCTCAAAGCGCCTGTCGCAGCTTGGAGGGCGCCGTGGCTGAGGTGCTGGTGCTGGAAAAGGTGTCACGCCGGTTTGGGGGTGTGCAGGCGCTGCAGGGCGTCAGCCTGTCGGTCGGTAGCGGCGAAGTCCTCGGCCTGATCGGGCCAAATGGAGCAGGGAAGACGACATTGGTCAACGTCGTAACCGGTGTCCGCAGGGCGTCCGCAGGACGTGTGCTGTTCGAAGGAAGGAATATCACCCGCCTGCAGCCGTTCCAGACGGCGCGTATCGGCCTGGCCCGAACGTTTCAGATCGTGCAGCCCTTTCCCGATTTGACTGTGCTCGACAACGTCGCCGCGGCCGCCCTGTTCTCGCAGCGGGGCATGCGGCTGTCGGAAGCGCGTGAGTTTGCGGCGGAGCAGCTCGAATTTGTCGGACTGGGTCAATTTGCCGCCAAGTCTGCGCACACGCTCACTCTGGCGATGCGCAAGCGCCTGGAGTTGGCGAAAGCCGTGGCGATGAAACCGAAATTGCTGTTTCTTGATGAGGTCAACGCAGGTCTGAACGCATCGGAGGTCGACCATGCAATGACCTTGATCCGCCAGATCGCGAAGCGCGGAATCACGATCGTGCTGATCGAACACCTGATGAAAGTCGTGTTGACCGTATGCAGCCGCATTGTCGTACTTCAGAATGGAGCGCTCATCGCGGACGGCGCACCACAGGATATCGTCAACGACCGGCGTGTGGTGGAGGCCTATTTGGGCAAGAAGTACGCGCAACTTAGTGCCTCCAGTGGCTGACAAGATGACGAATCCGTCCGCGCTATTGCTCAATTTGACCGGGATTCAGGCCGGTTATGGCGAGATCAATGTATTGTGGGGCGTTGACCTCACGCTCGCCCGGGGCGAGATCACCGCGCTGGTCGGTTCCAACGGCGCCGGAAAATCGACGTTGATGCGCACT
>JAKALI010000748.1 GCA_021813195.1 Pseudomonadota bacterium | reverse complement strand
GCGACCGACGCGACTACTACGAGGCGGAGGCGGACATGCTGGAAATGGTGACGCTCATTGCGCGCGGGCGCAAGGCGCGCGAACTCGACCCCGCAATTGCAGCCTTGCGCGCCTGCGCTGCGCAAGCAGCGCGCGACTCGCGCATACCCACCGTTGCGCGTGCCCGTCTCAATGCCATGCTGGAGTTCGTCGAAGAAGCCGATAAGTCGTTCACGGAGATCATGTCCCTACCACGTCCGGTCCTCGCCCGTCTCATTCGTATGGGCGGCGCGATCGCGCGTCTTCTGGGCAAACCAGGGAAGGCTGCGCCAAAGGCACGCTAGGGCGAGGTCGCGACTCGCGGGACGGGAGAGGCAACATGCCACGATGGTCGCAAGACGCATGCCTCGCAACTGATCGCCGCCGGACCCCGACAGCCGAGAGCGGCGCACGTGGACCCAGCGGAGCTGGAGACATCCTCGATCGGCGCTACCGCGCACTGCTGGGTGAGACGGCCTGGAACCGCTTGCCGAGCGCGATTCAGAGGCGATTTTCGCGTCACCGTCCGAACGCTGCGATACTCTACTCCGGTCGTGTTGTCGAAACCCGCTTGTCTCGTGCCGGTCGTGTGCTCGCCGTGTTGTGCCGCCTCATCGGCGCGCCGCTACCAGACAGCAACGGCGCAACAGGAGTTGCTGCGGTCAGTGTGATCGAAGCCCGCGACCGCGAGGGTCAGCTCTGGAGCCGGACCTATGAACGCCCGGGCCGTTTCCCACAAGTGATCCATTCCATGAAGCGCTTTGCGGGGCCGACAGGCCTGGAGGAATACGTCGGCTGCGGCATTGGCATGGCGCTGCGCGTGAGCGTCGAGGACGGCGCCCTCCTGTTCGTGTCCGATCACTACTTCTTGGAATTTGGCCGCTGGCGCATGCGGCTGCCAGCCGCTTTGGAGCCGGGCCGCATGCAAATCCTCCATCGCGACCACGGCGATTATTTCACATTTGAATTGCGTCTCACGCATCCCCTGTTCGGCGAGCTGCTTCGCCAACTGGCCTACTTTCGCGATGTTGCAGATGCTTGACGCTGCCCGCGTCGTCTGTCTTATCATACGCGCCGTGGTGATTTGGCCGGCCGGCTTGCAGCCACGTTAAAGAACTCGCTAAAATGGCCGTGCGCTCCCGGTAGCGGACGAGCCCGGCCATTAAGGCGGGACGTTCGGCCGGGTTTTCTTTTGCATGGACACCGCACGCGGCCATGCAGAGGGCGAAGAGGTCAGCGCAGTGAGTTATTCGGCAAAGGGCAACAGCGAAACCGCGCGGCGAGACTACACCGCCATGCAGGCGACGGCGCGCCGTCAAATCGACAGCCCAGACAGTCCGCGCATCCGTTTTCCAACCGATCAGCCTCTGCGCCTGGACAGTGGCCAGGAGCTCGCTCCACTCACCATTGCATATCAGACCTACGGCACACTCAATGCCGAGCGTTCCAATGCCATTCTCATCTGCCATGCCTTGACCGGCGATCAGCACGTGGCCAACACCCATCCCGTGACGGGCAAACCCGGCTGGTGGTCCCATCTCGTAGGACCCGGCAGGCCGATCGACACGGATCGCTTCTTCGTCATTTGCCCCAACATCATCGGTGGCTGCATGGGGTCATCTGGTCCGGCCTCGATTAATCCCAAAACCGGCGCGCCGTTCGGACTTTCGTTTCCGTTGATCACCATCGGAGACATGGTCAACGCCCAGGCGCGCCTCATTGATCACCTCGGTATCGAGCGGCTGTTCTCGGTTGTTGGGGGCTCGATGGGAGGTATGCAGGTCCTCGAGTGGTGCGCGCGCTACAAGGACCGGGTCGTTACCGCATTGCCGATCGCGACTGCGCCCTGGCACACGGCCCAGAACATCGCCTTCCACGAAGTTGGCCGACAGGCTGTGATGGCCGACCCCGACTGGAACGGCGGCGACTATTACGCCAGCGAACGACGTCCGGCACGCGGGCTTGCGGTTGCGCGCATGGCCGCTCACATCACGTATCTCTCAGAAAAGGCCTTGCAGGATAAGTTCGGGCGCGGATTTCAGGACCGCGATGAGCGGTCCTTTTCTTTCGACGCCGACTTCAAGATCGAGAAGTACCTGCGTCATCAAGGTTCCACATTCGTCGATCGCTTCGACGCCAACAGCTACCTTTATATTACCCGCGCCATGGACTATTTCGACCTGGCGGCCGAGCATGGTGGTCGACTCGCCAACGCCTTCGCCGGCACGCGGACCCGTTTTTGCGTCGTCTCCTTCACCAGCGACTGGCTCTATCCCACTCGCGATAACAAGGAGATCGTGAAGGCATTGAACGGGGTGGCTGCCAACGTGTCGTTCGTCGAGATCGAAAGCGATAAGGGGCACGACGCCTTCCTGCTCAACGAACCGGTCTTCTTCGAAACGGTCCGCGGTTTCCTCGACTCGGCTGCCGCCACACAGGGACTTCGCTGATGATCGTGAAACCCCCGCTGAGCGCGGACGTGGCACGCCGCAACGCGCGCGCCGATCACCGGCTGATCACGGAAATGGTCACCCCAGGCTCTCGGGTGCTGGACGTGGGCTGCGGCGATGGGGAACTGCTTCAACTCCTGATCGATCAGAAGTGTGTGGACGGCCGCGGCATCGAGATCAGCCGCAAGAAGGTCAATGCCTGCGTGGCGCGGGGCTTGAGTGTCGTCCAAGGGGATGCGGATGAAGACCTGGCCGGATATCCCGACCGCGCCTTCGACTATGCGATCCTCTCGCTCACGATCCAAGCCACCCGTCAGCCCCGCACGGTGCTCGAAAACCTCTTACGCATTGGCCATCGCGCGATCGTGTCATTTCCCAATTTCGGGCATTGGCGCGTGCGCACGCATCTGTTGCTGACGGGCCGGATGCCCCGCACCCCCGGCGAGACAGATGCCTGGTATGAAAGCCCCGATGCGCATTTGTGCACGATCAAGGATTTCGTTGATCTGGTCGAGACCGTTCGCGCAGAGGTCGAGCAGGCCGTGGCCTTTAACAGCCGCGGGCAGCGCCTGGCGATCAGGAGATCGCTTTCGCTCCAGAACCTGCTCGGCGAAAA
>JAKALI010000747.1 GCA_021813195.1 Pseudomonadota bacterium | reverse complement strand
GGCGTGCTGTCCGCACGCTTGTTTGGAGAGTTCCACGGCGGCAATTCGCCCACTGGCTCGTGAGGACATGGCCAAGGGCACGTTCCGCTCGCTGAAGGTCTTCAACTATCGCGTCTGGGCCATCGGCTCGCTTGTCTCCAATGTCGGAACATGGATGCAGCGCACCGCCCAGGACTGGCTGGTGCTGACGGAACTCACCCATCACAGTGCAACCGCCGTCGGCATCGTCATGGGCCTGCAGTTCGGGCCGCAGCTTCTCCTACTGCCCTGGACCGGCTATGCGGCCGATCGCTTCGACCGGCGCAAGCTCTTGATCGTCACCCAGGCAGCTTCTGGTTTGCTGGCCCTCGTCCTTGGCCTTCTCATCATCACCGGGCTTGTCCAGCTGTGGCATGTCTACGTCCTCGCGTCCCTCTCCGGCTGCGTCAACGCCATCGACAGCCCGGCGCGCCGAACCTTCACCTCCGATCTGGTCAGAGACGATGACCTTTCGAACGCGGTGGCGCTGAATTCCTCATCCATAAACGTCGCCCAGATGGTCGGCCCCGCCGTGGCCGGCGTCGTGATCGCCGCCGTCGGCTCCGGTTGGGCGTTTTTGATCAACGCAGCCTCCTTCGGCGCCGCCATCGGTTCGCTTGAGCTTTTGCGCGTGAGGGAGCTTCATGCCAACGCCCGCGCCGGGCGGTCCCGCGGCAACCTCGTGGAAGGCTTCCGCTATGTTCGGTCCCGCCCAGACCTGAAGGCCATCCTCTGCATGGTCTTCCTGATCGGCACGTTCGGGCTCAATATTCCGATCTTCATCTCCACCATGTCGGTCAAAATCTTCCATGGCGGAGCAGGGCAATACGGGTCCCTGACCTCGGTCATGGCGGTTGGAACGCTTGCCGGTGCGCTGCTCGCCGCCGGACGCAAGAAGCCTCAGTTCAGGCTTTTGCTCGTCGGCGCCGCGATCTTCGGGATCGGATTCGCGTTCGCCGCGATCACGCCCAATGTCTGGCTGTTCGGCGCTGCGCTTGTCGTCATCGGTGTGTCGGGCCTGACCTTCGTCAATTCGACAAGCAGCCTGATGCAGCTATCCACCGAGCCGGTGATGCGCGGGCGCGTCATGGCGCTGCGCCTCGCCATCGGCGTGGGGGCGACGCCGATCGGCGCGCCGATCGTCGGTTGGGTCGCCGATGCCTTTGGTCCGCGCTGGGCGTTGGGCGTAGGCGCCGCCTCTGGATTCGCGTCGGCGATCGTCGCGTTCACCTACCTCGCGAAGCACCCTCACCTGCGCGCACGCCTCAACGGTTGGAATCTGCGCAAGGAGCATGGCGAGCCAGAGCAATCTCCAGACCAGACGGCGTGAATGATGGATCGCACAGCCGTCGAACAGGAACGGCACATTGCCCTTGAACTTGCAGACCTGCGCTAGGCGCTCGTCGCGTCTCGGCATCGAAGCCTTCGGAAAGCCGCCCAAGCGTTGAATATTCGTCAGCAGAATCTTAGGATTTATCCGTAAATAATATGTTACACCGTTTTCCCGTCGACGCACGCGTGCGCGCAACGGAGAAGGCCATTGCCGAAGGCCAAACTGGCCTCGCGGGCAGTATCGGATGCATTCTGGCAGCGGGTCGAACCGCTCGTGCCGGAGCGGCCTGGACGGCTGCCCAAGAAGAAATTCCAGCGCAAGCCGGGCGGCGGGCGCAAGCCCAAGGAAGCGCGCACAGTGTTCGAGGCGATCGTGTATGTGCTGCGCACGGGGTGCCAGTGGAAGGCGCTACCGAAGGAGCGCTTCGGCAGCGCGAGTGCGGTACACAAACGCTTCCTGGAATGGGAGAGCGCGGGATTCTTCCGTATCTTGTGGCAAGCGGGGCTGGCCGAGTACGAAGACATGGAGGGCATCGCGTGGCGCTGGCAAAGCGTCGACGGGGCTTTGGTGAAAGCCCCGCTGGCGCAAAAATCTGTCGGGCCAAACCCCACGGATCGGGGGAAAAAATGGGAGCAAGCGGATGCTGTTGGTCGACGCGTGTGGCGTCCCGCTATCGATCATCGTGACCGCAGCCAATCATCATGACGTCACCCAGCTCGAGCCGGTGCTCGATGCGATCGTGTGTCGCCGCCCGCGCATCGGCTCGCGAGCCAAACAACATCTGTGTGCCGATGCCGGCTTTCGCGGTGCGCCTGCCACGCAATCCATCCGCCGTCGCCGATATATTCCACACGTGCGCTCCCGCCGCGAGGAACATCGGCAAAAGAAGCGACAACAGGCTCGGCGTTGGGTTGTCGAAGTCGCGCATTCGTGGTTCAACCGCTTCCGCAAGCTGTTGGTCCGCTATGAAAAGACGCACCGCGCCTACCTCGCGCTCAATATTCTCGCCGCCGCGATCAACAGTTTCCGGCACGTTCTAGCCCGAGTGAACCTTATTTCCGGATAAGTAATTAGTCGTAGATTGCGAAATCTTGAATATCGCTTGGGCGCGCAGCTGTTCGAACGCACCAGCGGCGGTACTCACGCGACATCAATCGGTGGGGAGTCCCTTGAAGCCGCTCGGCGTATCATCGAGGAAACGGATGCTGCATTTGCAAGAGTGAAGGCCGTGATGTTCGAAAACTCAGATTGCCACTTTGGAGGACTCGCGGCTAGCATAATTCGATGCGACTCTCGGTCGATAATTTCATTGCGCTTCTCTCCGGAAGCATTGCCGCCCTCGTTGGAACGACAGGCCGCCGCTCGGATCGAATACCTGAAGGCGGAGAATCGTGCGCTGCGTAGCCGACTTGCTGGTCGGCGTATCATTTTCACGGATGCTGAGCGTCGGACCTTGGCAACCCTAGCGAAGGGACTCGGCCGCAAGGCACTTCGGGACCTCGACCCCATCGTCACGCCGGCTACTCTGCTCCGCTGGCACCGAGATCTGGTAGCTCGGAAATGGACTTTCCCAGCTCGGCGCCGGCCGGGACGCCCACGAACCCAAGCCGACATCGAGCAGCTCGTGGTACGTATGGCCACAGAGAATCCTAACTGGGGATACACACGGATCCTGGGTGCTTTGAGCAACCTTAGCATCCACCTCGGCCGCGGCACGATCCAGCGGATCCTGA
>JAKALI010000746.1 GCA_021813195.1 Pseudomonadota bacterium | reverse complement strand
ATGCCGGATCAGCCCCACAACGCGAGGCAGCATGAAAGTTCAGGCGACAGGTGTGTTGACAGCCGCCGAAACCAAGTTCGGTGAATTGGGATACCCTCATAGTTCTGGCACAGCGATCGCTGATCCCCGCGGGGCACCAGCCTGTAGTCCGGCAAAACACCGCAGACAGGCGCCGGGAATGTGTGGAAGGCTCGGAATTAGCAGGCTTGGCGCGATCTATAATTATTGTACACACGCAGCATTCCGCTTCCGGCGTCTGTGTTGTTTCGGCTTGCGCGCCTGCCGATGAGGCCGATCTGGACTTTGGAACGGGGTGCAAGACATTGTTTTGACAGAATTTAGAGGGAATCACGTCCGTGCCGTTGCGCAACCGGCAGCCAATATGCAATGATCGCCGTAAAATCAAGCAACTTCAAGGTGATGGAACGCCAAGGCGCCGCCGGGGCCTCACCAGGACCCGGACCAGCTGCCGCCGTCCGTGGAGCGGGAAAGGCTGACCGAACCGGTCGATCAGACGCGGTTGCGCTTAGGTATAGCAGACGAGGTCCGGAACCGCGAAGTTCGGCATGCTGCCAGCGCCGGAAAGCGGAGAGGGCTCGTGCGATTCCAGGAAGACTTTCCTTCATCCGAATGCTTCCGTGCGGCCGGAACTCGATGGGATGCCACGCATCCAGAGCCAGTCGTGCGGCGGTCTCGCGCATCCAGCCGGCGACACCCGGCCGCTGGCTATCTTGCAGGGCCGCGCGGAAACGGCAATTATAGTCCTACATATATTTATACAAACTATAAAAGAAGCGGGGTGGGTAAAAATGAACAAGAGCACGTATCCGAACACAAGGCAATTCCGCTGGCGGTATCTCGGCTTGGCGGCCCTTCTGGCTGCAGGAATGGCCGCGGTACCCGCCGCTGATGCGAGTGTGGTGACCCTCACGCCGTTCGGAACAGTAGGGGCGGGGGCAGGCATCAACGAGCACTGGGTGCAGGTGATCTCCACATGGCAGGGACCAAGCTATAACTCCAGTTCGAGCACCGCCACCGAGCTGGACGGAATCTCATCGATCGCGGACGCGAATGCGGCTCTGGCGCTGAGTCCCACTGCGCCTGGCGTCATGGCGAGTGTCACCGGCGTGTACTCCGGTCCGATCAACTACGCGAACGCCATTTTTAATACGGATACTAATTCGCAGCCCCAGTACGGCACCGGCACGCTCCCGCCGCTGTTCACGAGCAGCACGGCCGCATCGACCGAGATCGATTATGCCGGGAACCTGTGGGGCTACGTGGACGTGCCCACTGCGGGTCTCTACAACTTCGGCGTGCTGGCCGATGACGGATTCTCGTTTGCCCTGAGCGGGGCCAACGGCATCGGAGAGAGCATGAGCCTCGACGGGCTCAATCCGCGCACCTACACCTACTTCGGGCAGAACCTGAACCTGGCGGCCGGTCTCTATCAGTACAGTCTCGTCGGCTATAACCGGCTCCAGGACGGTGTGGCGCGCCTGCTGATGGGCTCGGCTACCGGAACCTGGAATCCGACGACGATTCCAGGTGGGGATTTTTACACCAGCGTATCGGCCGTTCCGCTGCCGGCGAGCATGGGCCTGTTCGGATTCGGGCTCGTGGCGCTCCTCGGCGTTGCGGTCCGCGCGCGGCGCCGGTCAGTCGACGGGGCAGGCGCGCGGGAGATCTGAGCAGCGCGATGCCGACAGGCACTGGCTGCGCGTGCCCCACGCATGCGGCCGTGGTGCGCACGGCTGCAGCGCGTTGAAGCGGCAAACCCGCTGTCGGTTGGGGGTCGCGCCCATCCAGTGGCGCCGCGCGGGATTCCTGGCACATAGATTGCTACGCCTTCGCTGCGGGTTAACCTGAATAATGATAACGAATTGCGCATCGGAGCGGGTTCCGACCGGCGGCCACACGCAGCAGTCACGGTACCGGGGACTCGTGCAGACAGGGTCTGCCAGGGCGGTTTGGGACCGTCTGCCGCAGTGACGCGACTTTACGGGGTCTGACGGCCTGGGTTTCAGTCACGGAGAACAATACAAATCCACATGTTGGAGGAGGCTTGACGGGATGAGCGGCGCCGCGATAAACGATCGGCGAGGTGCGACACGTGTTGCGTGAACCGCTGCGTCCTTTCTGGCGCCGGGTGTTGCACGGCCTGCTGCTGCTATGCGGCTGGGCTGTGTTCTTCGGATTCTGGTGGAAGGTTCTGCGGGGGCCGCTGGCGGTCGGACCGCTGTTCGTAGTGATTCCCCTCATTGCGATCGTCGTACCGGCAGTCACTTTTTACTGGATCATGCACAATATTCATCTGTACCGGCGTCGCGACGCACGGCGGAGTGCAACGCCGCCGATGGATCGCTACGAACAGGACTGGTACGGGCGGCGCGTGGTCGCTGACTGGGAGCGGATGCGCGGCGCGCGCGAGATTGCAATCGAGGTCGCAGGCGACGTCAAACGCTACGAGGCTTCGGAGTAGAGGGGCGGCGCGTTGAATCCACAGCGCTGAAACTAATAAATTCACAACTACAACCAAAAATGAGCATCATTGTGCCTTTGCTCGGGACGATCGAGCGCAGCGATGTCTATCTCATCGCGCTGGTGTTTTTCGCCGTCTATCCCATCTTTACGAGCGTGGTCTGGATTACGACCTCGATGTTCTTCTGGTTCCGCCGGGAGAAGGGCGAGCGGTTGGAACCGCAGTTGCAGCATACCCCGCAGGTCTCGGTGCTGATTCCCGCGCACAATGAGGAACCGCTCATTGGGCGGGCGCTCGATGCTGCCTGCGCCATGGACTACCCGTCTTTCGAGGTGGTTGTGGTCGACGACGGCTCCACGGACGGAACCGCGCGCGTGGTGGAAGAGTATGTGCGCCAGGGCAAGGTCCGACTGATCCGCAAGCGCGTGAACGAGGGCAAAGCGCTCGCGCTCAACGACGCGCTGCCGTGCCTCAATGGCGAGATCGTGCTCATCATGGACGCGGACGCTGAACCGCAGCCGCAAGTGCTGCGCTACCTGGTGGCCCATTTCGAGAGCCCGCGTGTAGGGGCGGTAACGGGCAATCCGCGCGTGGTGAACGCGGGTTCG
>JAKALI010000745.1 GCA_021813195.1 Pseudomonadota bacterium | reverse complement strand
GGCTTCGGTGATGCCGGTCAGGATCGACATGTCGGCGCCGGCGCAGAAGCCGCGTCCAGCGCCCGTAATCACAATAGCGCGGGCAGCAGCATTTTCTGCGGCCGCTGTCACGGCTGCTCGAAGTTCGGCTTCCATTTGGCCCGTCCAGGCGTTCAGCCGGTCCGGTCGGTCGAGCGTGATGGTCGCGACGTAGGCGTCGACCGAATAGAGGATCTCCTTGTACATCTCCATCCCTTTTGCGTTTCGGTTGTCGTTGGCGCAACCGGATTCCTGATCCATTTGAACCGCCCCGGGTTTGCCGGAGGCCGTTTCGTTTGAGTCACGCCGCCATGGCGTGTTCGTCGATGAGCGCATAATAGCGCGCTTCCGCTTCTGCCGGAGGGATATTGCCGATCGGCTCCAGCAGCCTTCGATTGTTGAACCAGTCGACCTATTCGAGCGTGGCGCGATCGGAGGGATTGCGCGTTCGACGACATTGGAGTCGATCTAGCCGCGGCCATCGTCGACAAACAGGGTCAAGGCCGATCTGCACTCATCAGGCGTCAACTCGTGCACATTGGATCGCGAGAGCATCGTTTTCAAGTTGAAAAGATAGAGATTCGAAGGCCCCGCTTCGCCAGCCCTCAGCCCTCCGGATCGTTTGAAAGCCGGCTCGGCATCAATTCGCCGGCGGCCTCGAGGACCGGATAGGCGGAGCCTGCGATCAGGTGATCGTTCAGGCGCTTGATATCCCGAAGCAGATCGAGATGGAGCGCCTTGGCCTCCGCAAGAGCGGCGTCCTGTCCTCGCATCTGCGCGAAATGCGCCTTGATCGCGTCAGCCTCCAGCCGCCGGAACAGGGTCTTCTGCTCGGTCAGGATCCGCGCCGCTCTGGCGTCCTCCGTCATGAACACCGATGTGGCGGCGCGAAGGTTCGCGCGTACCGCCTCCAGTGTCGTGTCCGTTTCGTGTTGATGTTCAGCGGGAATATCGACGGCCCGCTTGGCGAGTTTCGTGGCGATCGACATGATGTCGCGCTCGATGACGTCGCCAGCGCTCTCGAGATTGAGCGCGAAGGTGAGGATGGCCTCGAGACGGCGATGCTCCTCGTCTGTTAAGCTGTCGGGATCGAGGCTCGTCAGGTAGCGCTTGATCTCGTCGTCCAGTCGGTCCAGCGTTTCATCCTGTTTGCGGACCGTCGCGACGATCTGCTTCTCCCGGCGCTTGAGCGCATCGCCCGCGCTTTCGATCATGACATCGAGAAAATCGGCCATGCGCAAAGCTTCGCGCGCCGCGTGGCCGAGCGCGATTGAAGGTATCTCTCTCGCGGCAGGATCAAGATAGAGCGGTCGGCTGGGGTCCGCCGCTTCGATGCGGTCGGGCAGGAAGCGCTGGAGCGCCCGAGAGAATGGCCCGATCAGTGGCAGAAAGACCAGCGCGAGCGCGAGGTTGAACATGGTGTGGAAGTCGGCCGTCGCGCGCGAGAAATCGGGTTCCAGGCGAATGATGTGGGTTCCGATCCACGGAATGAATGGAAAAACGACGATAGCGCCGATTAGACGCGTCGCCAGATTTCCTAGGCCGACCCGCCGACTTGCGAGGTCGCCGCGCCGTGAACCCTCGAGCAGCGGGTTGAGCGCGGCGCCTATATTCGCGCCGATAGTCAGTGCAATCGCAGCATTGAAGGGAATCACGCCCTTCGCTGCAAAGGACATGATCAGCAGCACCACCGCGACGCTGGAATGCGCGGCCCAAGCGATCAGGACACCGAAGAGGATCGATATGATCGGGTCTGTCGCAATGCCGCCCATCAGGACGCGCAGGCTTGGGACGTCCTCGTAGGGTGTGACGATCTGCAAGAGCTCCGACAAAGCCATCAGCATCAAACCCAGTCCGATGCCGACACGGCCGAGGTCGCGAACCCGCGGGCCGCCTGCGCGGAACATCGAGATGCCAGCCAGGATAAGCAGGGGCGAGACCCGAGCGACATCGAAGGACAGCACTTGTACGATCAACGTCGTGCCGATGTTGGCGCCCAACATCACGGCCAGCGCGGGCGCGAGCGCGACGAGGCCACTCGACGCGAAGGAGGCGATCATGAGTCCGGTCGCCGTGCTGCTCTGGAGAACTGCTGTGACGCCGAGGCCCGCCGCAACCGCTTTCAGACGATTACCGAGCGCGCGCGCCAGAAATCGCTTGAGATTGGCGCCAAATGCGCGCTGCACCCCGCTCTGCACCATGTGGACGCCCCACATGAGCAGCGCAATTGCTCCGGCAAGATTCAGAAGCGAGAGGGTAGCTTCCATGTGTAGCCTCCAACGCGGCTCCAGCCCATCGCAACGCGCCGAATGCGATGCGAATTGTCGCCGTCATCAAACCTTGTCATGAGCGCTAGCCCCACGTTTTCCTCCTCGCCGCGCTGTCGTGTTTGTTTGTCTTGCATGTTTGGCGCAATTCTAAGGAACCGCGGAACGTCGTCAATATGACCGTCACGATGGGCAGATGATCCGGACGGCTATGTCTGGTTCGTCGACCGCAGGAGGGACTGCATTCGCCGTCGCGACGAAAACACCTCGGCTTTCGAGGTGGAGCGGATCATGGCGACGCATCCCGCCGTTTCTCCGGTCGCGGTTTTTCCGGTCGCGGCTGATGGGAACGACGAGGAAGTAGGCGCCGTCGTCGTGAAGAGAGCGGGAGCGTCGGTCGACGAGATCGAACTCATGCGGCATTGCGAAGCCAACATGTCGTATTTCATGATCCCTTGCTATATCGAGTCTGGGCACCGATTTTGATATAGGCTTGCGCACAAGTCATCCCCATAAAAAATGCGAGCGCGGTCGACGCCCAGAATGTCAAACAGGTCTTCTTCTTGTTCTCTCCCATTCAGATTTTTTGGATTGTGTATTTGATAGGCATTCCAACCAATGCGGCCTTGATTTCAGTTTCCCGAGTGGCGTCTCGAAGGCGCTGGTCGAGACCTGCCGGCTGAACGATGTCGATCCGCGCGCGTGGCTCGCCCACGTCCTCAGGACGCTGCCCGATCATCCGATCTCACGCATCGACGAACTGACGCCCTGGGCTTGGAAGGCCAGCCTCGAAGCCCAAGCAACTAC
>JAKALI010000047.1 GCA_021813195.1 Pseudomonadota bacterium | reverse complement strand
GACGGTCGTGGCGAGCCAGGCAAGCCCATGGGCCGCATGCTGGGCGGCGTCTACACCGCCCGCTTCCGCAACGCGCTGGCGCACGCCGGTTTTTGCCAGCGCGAGGATGCGGTCGGCGGCTGCAACGACCTCACTTGTTCGCGCAATTATCCGGTCTGCCCCTGAGGTCAGCAGATCGCCCTGAGGCTTCAGTTGCGCGATGGTCATGCGTCAAGTCCTCCCAGATCTCCAGTGAATTTCAGACAGCGCGTCTCTTTGATACTTGGATAATTGCGGTTCTCGCGCGGGAACCCCATCGCCGATGAACTTACGCATCCGCGCCATGCGAGCAATGCGCGCGTTACGCGACATGCGGGCGCGGTTGCGGCTTCTTTGCGGGCAGCGTCAACTCGTTCGCACACTCGCACAGAGTTAACCGGTTTTGCGTACACTGCCCCCAAGCCCCCGCCGCCCAGCGGACCTGATCACGTTTGTTTCCCCTGTTTCCCCTGTTTCCCCGTTATTCTTCATCGGTTACGTACGAGCGCGGCTCCCGCTCGGATCGGCGGGCCCAACGGCTGGCGTCGGCAACTTGCGTATCACAACGTCGGCCTCGGCTGCCGGAGCGTGGGGCGGCTGCCGGTTCACCTGAGGCTCCCGCTGCCGGAAGCCCTCTCGCCGACCTAACCCCACAGGATCGGCCTCTCGGCGCGCCAATGGCCGCTCCGGTCCTGACCTCCGGGTTGACGGCTGCATCGCGTTCGACCCGCGTCGTAAAATCGTGACTTCCGCCTCTTCGCCGTCGAGCGCGCATGCGTCGTCGCTCAGTCGTTGAGGGCTCGCGCCGCCGTGCGACAAGTCCTCCCCGCTCGACCGAGGCTCGGGACCCTGGGCAACGGGAATCACTCCCGCGCCATCCGCCAGCATGTCGACCGCACGAGTTCCCAGTTCAGATCCGCTGAGCGATGGCACTGATGCCGCTTCGGTTCGCTCCCGAACCGCGGGTGGCAGCGACGGAGCGAACTGTGCAGTTGGTGCAGGAAAGTCCCCGGCAGCCTTGACCTCGTTCATGGCGCAACGGTTGGGTGCGGGAGCCTGCGCGCCTGACGCCGAGTCCTCGCTGGCGGCGAGCACCGCGGCATGCTCAATCCAGTTTTGCTGCGAGATGCGCTTGTCGGTTCCGAGCATGGCCGAGATGCGCCGCACATCCTCCGCCCGCCAGTCTGCAATCTGGCGAAAACTGCCCACACCCAACGCGACAAGCCTGCGAGCCGTCGCAGAGTCAATCCCGCGGATCCGCGTGAAATCAACAGTCGGCGCGGGATCTTGAGGCCTGTTTTGGAGCGCGTCCTTCGGCAGACGGGCTGGTGTCGGCGTGATGGGCTTCCGGCAGCTAATCGGATCGGTCGCTTCCACGCCACGAGGAGCAGCGGCGACTGATACCGGCGCGGCGGGAGAGGTGGCAACTTCGCCGATCGGCGTGATCAACGAGGCGAGACGCCCGGCATGAACCCGCTCCACCCCGTTCGGCATACCCGCCGGCCGATCCAATGTCTCGAGAGCTTGCCGCAACGCATGAACAGCCAGCGCCAAGCGACTGTCACGACGGGTATCTTTGGCGGCGAGCGCTACGAGATCCGCCACGAGCACCCGTAGACGCTCACGAAGAACAGCGACTGGATCGCAACCTTGAGGGTCGGACATCAGAACCTCTGAGCCTGGCCGGGCCAAACATGGGTCGAAATTCTTTCATACTCCGAGTTCGGAGGGACGACAAACCGGCAGGGCTTCGGGCGCGTCGGCCGCTACGGTCGGCCCTCGCATTCTGCCCGCAAAGGCCACGAAAATTTGCCGCACTCTCGTGGCCGACGAGCCATGGACCGCGCCGGCCGCCGCGGCTAGCTTCTGTGCCGAACTTTCGGGCAATTCCACCCAGTCGGCTGTTATGCTCATGCTTGGACCGATATGAAAAAATATAAGACTTTCCTCACAGCGGTCTACCGGCTTTACGAGCACTCCGGCTTCTCGCTCGCCGGAGCTGTCGCCTTCTCCTTTGTCGTATCGCTCTTTCCGTTCTGCATTTTCCTCGGCGCTTTATCGGGCGTCTTCGGCGGACGCGATCTCGCCGCCCGAGCGGTCGATCAGTTGTTCAACATTCTGCCCACTGCGGTCGCCGAAGCGCTCGTCCCGCAGGTCGAGTCGATCATGGGCTCGAGCCGCATCGATTTGTTGACCCTGTCGGGCTTCATCGCCTTGTTCTTTGCAACCAGTGCCATCGAGACCATGCGGGCCGCGCTCAATAGCGCCTACCGCGTGCAGGAGACGCGGCCCTATCCATTGTGTTTGTTGATCAGCATGTTGTTCGTGTTCGTCAGCGCAGCCTCGATGCTTGTTCTGACCTGGGCCGTTCTGTTCGGTCCTGCCATCGTAGCCCAACTGGCAGTCTATGAGCCAGAATGGGCCAAGAGCATCCTGTCTTCGACCTGGATGGGTGCATTCAAACGCTATTCCCTGGCTGCGGTTGTTATCGCAACCCAACTGTTCGCTTTTCATCTCTGGCTGGCTGCCGGGAAGCGGCGCGTGGCCGACGTTTGGCCGGGGATCCTCGTTTCCGTCGTGCTGTGGATTACCGTGGCCGCCCTCTACTCCTACTACCTGAACCTGAGCGACTACACCCGATTTTATGCTGGCCTCTCGCAGTTGATGATCGCCCTGATCTTCTTCCAGTTCACCGCCATCATCATCATTCTGGGGGCAGAGCTGAACCGAGGCATCATCGAATTGAAAAAGCTCGGAGCCAATGGTGGCAACGGCAATGGCGAACCGGGGCTGCCTCATCCCGCGGTGAGCGTCGCCGAGTAAGGCCCTCTTATACCGCGGACTGAGCAAGCCCGCCCCCCCCCAAATCGTCACATGGCCAGACGCTCGTGCATCATCGGGACATATCGCTTCGACGGCGAGAGCGAACCACTCGACATATTTTCAACAACGGCGCATGGTGCTCATCGCTGAGCGAGGGCGCCGCAACACCCATCCGGGGGAGGAGTAATCCGTGTTCAACCGTGGTCCCAGTCCTGACACTAATCCACCCAAGCCAACTGCAACGCCCATGCCGCCGTTGAGCGCGACGCCGGTACCGCAGCGGCCAGCCGGTTCACCATTCGACAGGGCGGCGACGACGACGGGAACCTCAGTGATTGGCACCGATCTCACGATCATGGGTGAAAAGATCACCATCATCTCGCAGAACCATCTGACTATCGACGGCGACGTTCACGGTGATATCAGCGGCAAACAGGTCGTCATCGGCGAAGAAGGTTCTGTGATCGGAACGGTCAACGCCGAAGCGATCGAGGTGCGCGGCGGCATCAAGGGCGCCATCCGGGCCAAGACGGTCACACTGCACCCCACGGCCCATGTCGAGGGCGACATCACCCACAAAACCCTATCGATATCGGAGGGCGCCCAATTCGACGGCCGCGTTCGCCGCGCCAAGGATGACGCCGAACTGACTCCCAACCTCGACGTTTCAGGTTTCGAGAACATCCGTCTCGCTGCCCTCTCGAATACCGGCGGGTAACGGCTGCGGGCCGCGCGGGGACGCGTCTCAAACCGAATTCACAAAAAGGCCGAAGTTTGCCACAGCGCCGGTCCCCCGCGGCCGGCGCTGTTTGTTTTCCATGGGCGTGCCGAGCTCGCCTTGTTCCGTTCTCGAACTGTCTTGCCCTGCTCTCTCCGTACTGCCGGGATAGGGGGGCTCTACCCAGGAGAGTGGGGCGCCGCGCGCGCATTTGGACCAATCTGCGCCCCTCACAACACGCGCTCAGCGCAAAAATGAGTACCCTTCACGCCTGCCCGGTACGCCATCGGACCACGTCGCCCGATCGCCAGGTGGGCGTCAGCCTTCGGGAGGGGCTGGACCCATGGACGCAAAGCCCAAGAACAAGGTAATTTCGGCCGAGCAGGCCATCGCGCTTATCAAGGACGGCGATGTCATCTGTACCACCGGTTTCGTGCAAAGCTGCATCCCTGAGGCCCTCCATGCCGCCCTTGAGAAACGCTACGTCGAAACCAAGTCGCCCAAAGGCCTCACCCTCATCATGTGCGCGGGCGCCGGTGACAGTAAGGGGCTCGGCACGGGCCGTCTGCATCACGAGGGACTCCTGTCGCGGGTGATCGCGGCCAATTTTGGCCGCATGCCCAAGGTCGCCGAGGCCGCCCAGAACAACAAAATACAGGGCTACAACCTACCCCAGGGCGTGATCTCTAAGCTCTATCGCTCCTGCGCATCTGGCCAGCCAGGACTTTTCACCAAGGTCGGCCTCCATACGTATGTGGATCCGCGTCTGGGTGGTGGCAAAGTCAATGCCGTGACGACCGAAGACATCGTCAAGCATGTCGAGGTCGAGGGCGAGGAGTGGTTATTCTATAAGGCGACCCCCATCGATGTTGCGCTGATCCGCGCCACAAGCGCTGATCCGTCCGGCAATCTGAGCATGGAGAAGGAGTGCCTGACCCTGGACGTCCTCGCGCAGGCCATGGCTGCCCATAACGGCGGCGGCGTCGTCATCGCCCAGGTGGAGCGCATCGTCGAACAGGGCTCGATCAAGCCCAAAGACGTGAAAGTGCCCGGCATTCTCGTCGACTGCGTGGTCGTCGCGGAAAGCCCCGAATTGCACCGCATGAACTACGGCGTCATGTACGATCCCGCGCTGTCTGGTGAAATCCGCATTCCCGTCGAGAACATTCCCAAGATGGAGCTCGATGAACGCAAGATCATCGCACGGCGCGCCGCGTTCGAGCTTCCTCCCAATGGCGTGATCAATCTGGGTGTGGGCGCGCCGGACGGCGTGGCGGCCGTCGCGGCGGAAGAAAAAGTGACGCCCTACATCACCATGACGACGGAGGCCGGCGCCATCGGTGGCGTTCTCGCGGGCGGGTCGAGTTTCGGCGCATCGGCGAACGCCCATGCGATCATCGATCAGAACCAGATGTTTGATTTCTATCATGGCCGTGGGCTGGACCTCACGTGCCTCGGCATGGCCGAGTGCGACGCTCAAGGTAATGTCAACACCTCAAAATTTGGCGGACGTCTCAATGGCTGCGGCGGGTTCATCGATATTTCACAAAACGCCCGCGCCGTTGTTTTCGCCGGCACGTTCACGGCAGGAGGCCTGAAAGTCGAAGTTCACTACGGCAAGCTCAAAATCATCCAGGAAGGCCGGGCGCGGAAGTTCGTGCAGAATGTGGAGCAGATCACGTTCTCTGGGCCGTACGCGAGCCGGAGATCTCAGCCCGTGATTTACGTCACCGAGCGCTGCGTCTTTCAGCTCACGCCCGGCGGGCTGGAACTGATCGAAGTTGCGCCTGGCATCGACATCGAACGCGACATCCTCCCGCACATGGACTTCAAACCCATCATCAACAAACCGGTGCCGATGGATCGGCGCATTTTCGTCGACGAGCCGATGGATCTGCTCTCCGAACTGCTCAATCTCAAACTCTCGGAGCGCATCAGCTACGACAGTTACCGCAACATCCTGTTTGTCAATCTGGAAGGCTGGAGCGTGCGCAAAAAGTCTGACATCGACGATCTGCGCAAGGCCCTCGTCGCCGCGTGCGTCGCTGCGGGCCGGCGCGTCAATTCCGTCGTCAATCACGACGGATGCCGCATCGCCGAAGACCTGTACGACGATTACGCGGACATGATCGAGGACATGCTTAAGGATCACTATCTAACGACGACGCGCTACACTACGAGCGCCTTCATGCGCATGAAGATGCAGGAGGCGTTGAGAAAGCGTGGCCTGGCCCCACACATCTACGAGCGCAAGGAGGAGGCGCATGCTGTTGTGGAAGCTTCAGGCCGTTGAGGTCTGATTTCGCGCTGCGGATGCGCCTTGATGCGTGTGCAAGCGCAATCCGATCGCACCGAGCCTACTTCGGCGCATCGGCTCCATCGCCTCTGAGGCTCAGGATGTAAGCAATCACGTTGTCGGTCTCCTCGGGACTGAGAACGAGATTGGGCATGGTGGGATGCGGGCTTTGGAAGAAGACCACGAGAGCCGTGCGCGTGAGGCCCTTGGTATCGGCGACCCACTTGAAGGGCGGCGCATCCGGATTTGGCGAGGCAATGTCGTCAAAGGCGATCGCGTGACAACCAGCACAATGAGTCCGCGCAAATTCAAGACCGACGCGGGCGTTTCCTACGTCACCGGCACCCGACGTGTGTGCGCTCAACACGAGAATGGCACCTGCCAAGACGGCCAGCTGGTGGAATTTCATCGCGGAACTCTCCTTGTCAATCGCGACTGTCGCGCGTCCGTTTCGTCTTGCCTTCACTCGGGCTTCACGCCGAGACTGTCGATGTAGGCGATAATGCGATCGATATCGGCGGCGGGCAGCGAAAAACGCGGCATCTCATCGTGCGGCGCGGCAATGCCCCGCGACAACGGTTCGCGCAACGCCAAGATCGGGTGTCGCGCCGCGATCGAGCGGAACGGCGGCGCTTTGGCATTTGGGCTTGCGCCGGTTCGGCCTGTGGCGTGACACCAACCGCAGTTTTTCTCGGTCAGTTCCCGGCCCTCCGCAATAAGGCGGTCCGTATTTTCCGACTGTGGGCTCTCCGCTTGGAGCCGTTTCAGGCCTTGGCGCGCCCCAATGAGTGAGCGGTCGATTTCGAGTGCGCGATTGAAATCCGCTACCGCCTCCGCTTTCATGCCCTTGGCTTCGTAAGCATAGCCGCGATTGTTGTAGGCGAGCGCATACAGCGGATTGAGCGCGATCGCCTGCGTGTAGTCGGCGATGGCAGCATCCACGTTACCGGCTTTGACCCGCGCGAGGCCTCGATTGTTGTAGGCACTCGCACTGCCCGGATCCAGCCGAATGGCGTCGGAGAAATCCTCAAGCGCCTTGTCCGTTGCGCCGGCCACGAGGTGGGCGTGGCCGCGAGCGTTGCGATAGAAGGCGGTGCGTGGTGACAGGCGGATAGCCTCAGAGAGATCCGCGATGGCCCCGCTCGTGTCGCCGCGTGCAATGCGGGCCTGTCCACGACCCGCAAAAACGACGGCGTCGTCCCCACCGAGCTGCAGGGCTGCCTCGTAGTCGGCGATCGCATCGGCCGTGGCGCCTGCGGCGAGACGGGCTTCCGCGCGCAGGCGATGGGCTCGCGCTTTATCGCTCACGCCATAGTTCCCCGCGATGACCTCGCTGCAGGCCTGCATGCGCAGCGCCGCATCGCCCCGCGCAAGGCAACGTTCAAGCGCGTCGGCGAGGGCTGGCCCCGCAATGGGTAGGCTGCCGACAGCCCAGACGAATGCCTGCAAGTTCCGGTATGTCATAGTCCAAGCCCCCTGCAATAAATCCGTTCGTCCGGCGCGTGGCGAACTATCGCCGTCAAAACCGCATGTCCCTTTGAGAAAGATCAAATGGGTGCGCGCCGGACGCCTGCCATCAGCCATTGCAGCCCAGCAAGTGCGTGGTAGCCTGCAGATTGGGAAACAAGGCAAACCGAGGGGATGAGGGAATGCTGCTACGCTTGCTGCTGTCGACGGGGACGTTATTCGTCTCGCTCATCCTCGGTGCGATCGCGCTTGGAATAGTGGGCTACAATTCACCAGAGACGCTCTCGTATCTCTTGAGCTGGGCCCGCAGCCTGAAGGCCATGATCACCGGCACCGGGCTCGACCCCAAGTACAACATTTGGGTTGAGGTGTTGCTCGAGGAGCGCCAGCTACTGTTCATGTTTTTTACGATCGGCGCACGCGTCGTACTCGGGCTGTTGGGGGCGCTGGTTTCAAGCGTGTTTGCACCCCGGACTTGAAGCACCGGGTTCCTGATATTCGCCCGCAAGAAAACCTCACGACACGGTTAACCGCCGCTTAAGTCCGCAGGCCTACATTTCGCTCCGGGTACGGAGCCGCAGCTGTGCCGCCACCGGCACGCTCTGGCACGGGATGTGGGACGACACATGGGCAGGCGTAAAAAGGCCAGCAGGGGACGCAGCTCGCTGATGCGGGCAGCTGGGGCGGCGCGATCGGCCCTAAATCTCGGGTCCTTCATTCCCGATATGCGCTCTCGCATTTCGCGCCCGAGCAAATCTGCCCTCAGGGGGCTGCCCCTGCACTGGCGGATCGCGATCCTGACACCCGTCGTCGTGGTGTCGCTTGGCGGTATTGTCCTCGCGGCCCTTCTCATCAGCTATACCGTCACCATCCCCAATCCGCTGACGCTCCGCTCAGCCACCAGCGGCCCCGTTATCCGGGTGCTTGCTCGCGACGGCACGCTGCTCGCCGAACGGGGCGCAGCTCAAGATTACATCCCCATCGACATGCTGCCCGATCGCGTGATCAACGCCGTGGTGGCAACCGAAGACCGCCGCTTCTGGACTCACTGGGGCATCGATCCGATGGGGCTCGCTCGTGCAGCGTTCAGCAACTTGCGGGCGGGCCGGTTTGCCGAAGGTGGCTCCACGTTGACCCAACAGCTGGCCAAGAACTTGTTTCTCACGCCCGAGCGGACACTGGCACGCAAACTCGAGGAACTGGTCTTGGCGGTGTGGCTTGAGTTGCGCCTGAGCAAGCGCGACATCCTCGAACTGTACTTGAACCGCGTATATTTCGGCGCCGGTGCCTACGGAATCGAGGCCGCGGCCCAGCGTTACTTCGATAAATCCGCGCGTCAATTATCCCTGGCGGAGGCCGCCGTCATCGCGGGACTGCTGAAGGCCCCGTCACGGTACGCTCCCTCCGCCAATCCGCGGCTTGCAATCGCCCGCGGACACGCGGTCCTGACCAAGATGCGTGAGGCCGGCTTGATCCGGCCTGAGGAGGAATTACGAGCCCGTGCCAGTCGGATTGCGTTTGTGGATGGAAAGCGCAGCATTGGCCAGTCGAAAGCCGACTATGCCATCGATCTCGTGCTGGAACGCTTGCCCAAAATCTTGGACGACGGACATGGCGAAATCGTCGTCGACACCACGCTTGACAGCAGCCTTCAGAGCGCGGCAACGAGCATCGTCGCCGATGAACTGGGGCGCGCGGATCGCGACTTGGCCGCCTCACAAGCCGGGCTCATCATCCTCGATACCGATGGCGGCATACGCGCCGTTGTGGGCGGGCGCTCGTATGCGGAGAGCCAATTCAACCGTGCCGTCAAAGCCCGCCGTCAGCCTGGCTCGGCGTTCAAGCCGATCGTCTATCTCGCCGCTCTCGAGGCTGGGTTTCAGCCCAACAGCGTCGCCTACGATCTGCCCTTCAATCTCGACGGCTGGTCACCGAAGAATGACAACGGCCGCCATGTTGGGCCGGTCACCTTGCGCCATGCGCTTGCGCAATCGATCAATACGGTCGCGGCGCGCCTTCTCATGGAGGCCGGGCCCGATCGCGTCGTGAGTCTCGCGCGGCGACTTGGCATAACGTCGGAGTTGCGGTCCGATCCCTCGCTGGCCCTTGGAACGTCGGAAGTCACGCTGCTGGAACTGACGGGGACTTACGGGACGTTCGCGACGGGAGGCCGCCGCGTTGAACCTCACATCGTGCGCCGCATCCGCTCGCGGCAAGGCCGCGTGCTCTATGCGCGCAGCGCTCCTCATGCCGATCAACTGGCCTCTCCGGCAGCCGTTGGGGATCTCAACGGTATGCTCACCGCCGCCGTCACGCATGGCACCGGGCAGCGCGCTCAAGTGCCAGGACATTCCGTGGCCGGCAAGACCGGTACGACGCAGGATTTCCGCGACGCTTGGTTTGTGGGCTATACGGCGCACCTCATCGGTGGCGTATGGGTCGGCAACGATGACGGCAAGCCGATGAACCGGGTTTCGGGCGGCAGCCTGCCGGCACGCATCTGGCAGCGCGTCATGGTGAAGGCCCACGAGGGCCGCGAGGCGCTAGCCCTGCCCGGAATTGGCGAACGCTTGCCCTGGCTTGCCGTGCAGCCCCACCTTGCCGAAACTGAACGCCCCGCTCCGGCGCGCGAGCTGTTGCCCTGGGATATGCCAGAGACGCTCAAGGAACGCTCACCAGCCACATCTCGCGGACCGGCTAAACCGCAAGCCATAAAGTCGCCTGCCGCCCGACCAGCTTATCCGAGAGACCGCATCGACGAGGAGTTCATCGCCCGTGCGTTGGCCGCCACCCCGTCCGAGGCGCTGTCTGGACCGCTAGCAAGCAATCTCGGCCCCTCGTCTACGCCGCCGCCAGCGCTCAAACTGCCGTCTTTCGCGAAACCGCATGCGCCATCGGGTATGATGTCCCTCGGCGCGGCGCTGCGTTGAGGCGAACTGCCTCGCAACATGTTTGCAGAGGGCTTTTCAACCCGCACCGTCGATGCCGTAGCGGTGCAAGTCCATGCCGCACCTGCGCAACCAGAATTTGGCTTCATCCATTTGGGGGCATGTTTGGCGCACCAAAGACCAGAATTGCGGCCCGTGATTCATTTCCCTCAGGTGGGCAACTTCGTGAGCTGCAACGTAGTCGAGCACGAATGAAGGCGCCAGGATGAGCCGCCAGGAGAACGAGAGCATCCCCGTCGTAGAACAGGAGCCCCAGCGGCTCGACTGATCGCGGATTGCAATACCGCGCGCCACAACGCCCAGCCGATCGGCGTGACGCGCCACGCTCGTGTGGAGATCACGACGGGCTTCGCGGCCCAACCACGATCTCAGCCGCGCTTGGGCCTCGTTTAGGGAACCCGGCACAAAGAGTTCGGGCAAGGGATCAGCCCCTTGGACACGCACGGCACGCTGTCGCGTGGGATAACCCGGCATCAAAATGCGATGAATTTTGCCGCGGATCGGAATGCGCGTTCCGTTGTGAAACGGGACCGGCTCAGGGATCGTGTCGAGACGCTCGCGTACCCAATCAATATTACGATTGAGAAAGTTGCCGGCTTCATCAAGACCGCATTGCACCGGGAGCGTGACGATCACAGCGCGCCGTGTACGGCTCACGCGGAGCGTCAAGCGGCGCGCCGCCGGATGTCTGCGCACCTCGATGCTTGCCGCGATGCCATCGATATCGCTGTTGGAAATCTGAGCCAATGAATTACGGGATGCTTTTGTCTTTCGCATGTATCGTGCCCAGAGCAGATCGTCCGTATGTCCCTCTGAGGTAGGTCAGCAACACCGACATGCATCCACGATGGCGAGCAGCGGCGAAGTGTTCGGAGGCCTCAGACAGGATTCTCGAAGCAGGCTACACACGGCCTAAGTCGTCACCTATCAAGTTCGCGCGTGGCTCAACAGAGGGATTTTTTTGATTGCGCAACGCGTGCGGCTGGAGTGTGGCATCGCGGCCCCAGAGTCTCACCAGCACTTGACACTTCCGTCCCGACGTCTCGCACCCACCGCGCACCGGCGCTCGTGTGTGGTTTTGTTCGAGGTGGCCTGATTACAAGACGGCCTGCAACTCAGCAGCGAGTTTGTCGGCGTCCACCGAGTGGGGAAAATGCTTGATGTAGCGGCCAGAGGCATCCATGAGATAGAAGAACGAGCTGTGATCCACCGTATAGTCGGCCGCACTGTTCTCCTGGCGCACCTTCTTTGCGTAAACGCGATATGCCCTGATCGCAGATCCGACATCTTCTGCTGAGCCAGTCAGGCCGATGATCTGCGGATGGAAGCTCTTCAAATAGGCGCCGAGCGCTTCTGGCGTATCGCGCTCGGGGTCAACAGTGATAAAAAGTGCTGACAGATCTTTCGATTTTTCACCAAGTTTGTCGAGCGCAACGGTCAGAATCTGCAAACCGGATGGACACACATCGGGGCAATTCGTGAACCCGAAAAACACGATCATCGGCCGGCCAGCGAAATCTTTCTCGCTACGTCGTTGACCTGCTGTATCGGTCAGGGCAAACGGGCCGCCGATTGCGGCGCTGCCTCGGCTCGACGCCGCAGGCAGGTGCGCCTCGCGCCACTGGGGCAGGAGTGAGACCGCCGCAGCCGCGCCAGCAACGATACCGACCGCGACAACGAGGTACAATGAGGATTTCATTGTTAAGTGGCTCCCGTATCTGGCCGCACCGATACGGCAGGCGCGGCCTCGCCTGATTTCCAACACCGCCGAACCGAGTGAGACAAGGTTCGACATCGCATTTCAACGGTTCATATCTTGACCCCGGCCCCAAGGGATGCGGAGATAGCGTCGCAGGATTCCGATGGGACCGCGGCCGCTGGCCAACGAACAGCGGGCTGTCGATCGCGCGAGCAGGTGAGCGTGCTCAACGACGCTTTTTCATATCTTCGTGTGCCTGAGGGCGATAGTGGCTCAAGCCAACTTCGTCTTCAAACGATCGTGCGCTTACGGTGGCTTGCCATTGTCGGGCAACTTGCGGCCGTTGCCGTCGTCACGCTCGTGCTCGGCTTTCGCATGCCGCTCGGATGGTGTTTATTTCTGATCGCCTGTTCAGCCTGGCTCAATGTTTTCTTGTCCCTTCGTTTCCCGGCACGTTATCGGCTGTCGATCGGATTGGCGAGCGCCCTGCTGAGCTACGATATCTTACAATTGGCGGCCCTCCTCTATCTGACCGGGGGGACGGAGAATCCATTCATCATGCTGCTGCTGGCGCCCGTCACCGTCTCCGCAGCAACACTTCCCCCCCTCAATACCCTGCTGCTCGGCGGACTGGCCGCCTGCGCCTGCGCGTTCATCGCCTACACGTCCTATCCGCTGCCCTGGTTTCCCGGCGAAAGCGTCGAGCATCCGCCGCTCTACGACTTCGGCGTTCTTGCCGCCATGATCTCCTCGATGGCCTTCATAGCACTGTATGCTCGGCGCCTGACGCGCGAAGGGAAGGAAATGGCGGCGGCACTGACAGCGACTGAATTGGTGCTCGCACGCGAACAGAAGCTCCACGCACTCGATGGTCTTGCGGCCGCCGCCGCGCACGAACTTGGAACTCCATTGTCAACAATCGTCCTCGTCACGAAGGAGCTCCAAGCAAGCCTGCCGCCCGATAGCCCTCTTAGACCCGACCTCGAACTCCTTAGGGACCAAGCCTTGCGCTGCCGCGACATCTTGCAGAAGCTTACGCGTCGCCCGAGCGAACAGGACCCGCTGCATGCACAATATTCCCTGTCCGAGTTGCTCACCGAGGCGGCGGCACCTTACGCAGGAGGCCCCAAGCCGATCCACATCTTTGTGCATCCCATGGCTGGCACCGGCGACCAGGAGTTGCCGGAGCCCGTCGCGCTGCGCAGGCCCGGCGTCTTGTATGGTCTCGGCAACATCTTAGAGAATGCCGTCGATTTCGCCCGCAAGCGCGTCGATCTCAGTGCCGAGTGGGATCTCAATCAGGTGATCGTGACCGTTTCGGACGATGGCCCGGGGTTTCGCCCGGAGATCATCGATAGTCTGGGTGAACCCTACGTCACGACGCGAAGCACGACGCCCCGCGCCCCAGGTTCAGGCAGTGGCCGAGCGGGAGGACTGGGACTGGGATTTTTTATCGCCAAGACGCTGCTCGAGCGATCTGGCGCCCGAATCACGCTCGAAAATCGCGCGGCGCCGCAAACTGGCGCCGTCGTGCGCCTGGTCTGGCGAAGATCGGACTTCGAGGCGGACACGACCGGGCCAGCAACGGCGGCCATGCCGCTGCCACGCGTGCGACCCCGCTCCGTCGAGGTCTTCGACCGGTAACTCTTTTTCGAGCTCCCCGCTGCGCGAGCGCGACGGCCCTTGGCGAAGTGGAATCAAGGCGATAATGTGTCACGGCAGGAGGACACCGTGAACGAAGATCTCTCATTCAAGCCTGACGAATTACCCGAGGATCGCTCTCTGATCATCGTCGATGACGATCGCGCCTTCTTACAGCGCATGGCGCGCGCCATGGAGCAACGCGGCTTT
>JAKALI010000744.1 GCA_021813195.1 Pseudomonadota bacterium | reverse complement strand
GGAGCCCGTGTTGGCCACGATCTGCTCTGGCCATGCCTACCGATAGTGTTAGAGGACCGCGACGAGATGCCCTGATTTGGTGCGGGCGTTGTAGGGGCGCACATGGATTTCGACCGTGCGTCCAAGTGCGGTGAGCCAGGCCGCAAGGCGATCAATCGTGACGCTCTCCATACGCCCCCGAAGGACTTTGGAGAGAGTCGGCTGATCGGTGGCACAAAGTTCTGCCGCCTCTTTCTGTGTCAGCTTGCGGCGCTCGATGGTCTCGCTGATCGCATCGATAAGCGAGCTTTTCACCGTGAGTTCCGCCGCTGCGCCTGCGGAAAAGCCGAGATCATGGAACACGTTTCCGCTACCTTTTTGCATCGCAGTCTTAGTCATCGTCAGCCTCCATATCTACAGTTCGCGCTTGCTTGAGCCGCGCTTGAATCACGCTGGCATCACTCTTGGGTAGGGCGATGCCTGATTTCGACTTCTTCATGAAGGCATGGAGCACATAGACCGCCTTCTTCAAGCTCACCACATGCACGACCCGATAGGCGTTCGTATCGTAGGCTTCCCGCAGCTCGTAAACGCCGTTTCCAAACTGCTTAAGCGCCTTGGTATCGTCCGTAGCCTTGCCCTGCTGTATCCGGCGCAGGCGATACCCGAACGCCGCCTTTACAGGATCGGGCATGGCCGAAATGTCGTCCTTGCTCCTGCCCATCCAAATGAGCGGCCGGTCAAGCAACGGCTCTTCGCCAGTCTTCGATTTCTGGCCGCCTTTGCGCCCCGCCCCTTTCGCCATGCTTCAATATGGCAAATTTATCATATTCCGTCAAGAACAATGAACCAATGAACTGCATCCAAATTTGCATTTCGGACGTACACCCGACGTTGACAGGGCAAGAACGCCAGCCAGCAGACATTGGCGGCGCGCTGATGCCGCCGATGCGCCATGTGGTCAATAATGCGTTGAAATTATTAGCCTCAGGACCTATTAAATTTCTTGCGGGCGTGTCTTAGGCTTGATTGTGAAATCGCGTCCAGCACTGACCCCGCTCACGAAATCCACCAGTGCATTGAATTTCCTTATGGAAGAAGGAATTTCACCGCGTCGAGTTTCACGTCCGACCGCACCCTCACCTCCGTCGCGTATTTGCCCGCGTTGTCAATGACGTATTCGAATATTAGGAGGGGACGCGGTTGGACGCGACTTCACAGTGATCTACACCGGCAGTCGGTATGACAGCCACCTTCTGGTTCCGTTCATCCCGTAAGGCGCGACTTTGGTGCCGTACAAGCCGGATATTCTTGTAATTTCATATGCGCCAATTTAGATTGCACGCGCGTTCATGAGCGCGAAATTACGGACCGCAGTGACAGGGGCGCTCCCAGCGACCTACAGGCGAATAGGGCTTCTAAGTGACATCAACGAACGGCAAGAAGGTGGCCTGGAGCAAGGTACCGTCCCGTCTCAGATCCCCGACGCCGCGCAAACCGGCAACGGCGATCGATGTTGCCGAATTGGCAGGCGTATCGCGGTCCGCCGTTTCGCGCACCTTCACCGAAGGAGCCAGTGTCTCCCCGGCCACACGCGAGAAAGTGATGGAGGCGGCGCAGGCGCTCAAATATCGGCCCAACCAGTTCGCGCGCGCGCTAATGACGAACCGTTCGTCGATCGTCGGCGTTGCCGTCAGCGCCCTTGACAACCAGTTCTATCCCCAGGTCGTCCAATCGCTCTCCGATCGGCTCGCCGCCATTGGCTATCGCATTCTGCTGTTCGTGACGCACGGCGATACAGAACTGGACCCGATGCTGAACGAATTGCTGCGCTACAAGGTTGACGCCCTGCTCCTGGCCTCCAGCAGCCTGTCATCGAAATTGGCTGAAGAGTGCCGGGACACTGGTGTTCCGGTGATCATGTTCAACAATGTCGATCCAGTCAGTCCCGTCCCCAGCATCGCCAGCGACAACAGGTATGGCGGCGGTGTGGTTGCCGCCTATCTCAAGGCCGCCGGTCATCATCGCTTTGGCTACATTAGCGGTGTCGACGAAAGCTCCGCCAGCCGCGAGCGCGAAGCCGGGTTTAGCACCATCCTTGAAGCCTTGGGCGCGCCCAAACCCGCGCGCGCCAACGGCAATTACACGTTTGAAGACGCATACAGCGCGACGCAATCGCTGCTCGGCCGCAAATCACCGCCGGATGCAATCTTCTGTGCCAACGACCACATGGCGCTGGCGGCGCTTCAGGCTGCCCGAACCGAATTCGGCATGGAACCTGGACGGGAGGTTTCCATTATCGGCTTCGACAACGTAAAGATCGCCGCCTGGCCGGCCTTTGGCCTAACCACCTACTCCCAACCTGTCGACCAAATGGTATCGCGCACCGTTGAACTCATAAGTGCAACATTGGATGGCTGGGACTTCGAAAGCCAGCACGAAACCATCGCAGGCGAGTTGGTTGTCCGGTCGTCCGCGCGCTGGCCGGCGAGCGGCGTGGTTCGCGGGGCAAACGGCTACAACGTTTGGCGGCCGGACAAGAAGACCGAGAGGCTGCTGACGCGAATGGGCTGAGGGCGCTCGACCGAGTACGGCGACCTCAAGGGCTCATTGCTCCAGATGCCAGACACAATGCAATCCCTTGCGTCGCCGCGGCTGGGCTCTCCGTTGTGAGTGCGTGTCACCTCTCCGGGTCACCCAACACGCACCGGACGCACCAAGCCATCTTCATTCCTCTACCGGTCGCCTGGCGCCCCCCACGTTTTGTAGCTACTTCACCCACTCGGATTTCATATCGGGTCCACCAAGGTGAACATTGATTTGTACAGCTTGGAGCCTGCCGTTGTAGTACTGTAAAACCTGCATTGTTAGGCCGGTGGCCAGCATCGGTTTGACAAGTGGTTGCGTTCCATCCTTCGCTTCCTTCTCAAACCACCGCTGCTGTGCCTCCTGGGGCTGTTTCATATCGGACGGAATGAAGGCGGATATCATGTGCCCATAGTATGGATACGGGTACACAATCCCGGGCACCATTCCGGCGACGACAACAATGCCCAGATGCGGATCGATCACAATGATCCGTGCCTTTCGGTCAGCGGGACGGCTGGGTGGATTTGCGCAACC
>JAKALI010000743.1 GCA_021813195.1 Pseudomonadota bacterium | reverse complement strand
GCGTCGAGCGCTACGGCTGCGAGATCATCGCCGAGACCGTGGACTTCCTCAGCCGCGCCAAATCCGATGAGGCCAGCGCCGGCGGCGACCGTTCCCAGGACGAAGACATCCCATTCTGAGCGGTTCGGTTTTCGGCGGTCTCTCTTCGGGGAGGCCGCCGGAAATCGTTCCAAGTGCAGCAGGTGGAGGCCCCGCCATAGTAGGAGGTTGGTTGGCTACTTAGCTACGCGCTGCAGCTCAAAATCTATTGAATGCAATTTCAACCCGCAGACCCGGATCGTTATCGATCAGCGCGATTTTCGCGCCATGATATTTGACAATTGCCGCTGCTAGCGACAATCCGAGGCCGCTTCCAGGTGTGGAGCGACTCCGTTCAAGGCGATAAAACCGCCGGAAAACACGTTCGTGCTCGGTAGCGGGAATACCCGGTCCCCGATCGCGCACAGACGCGACCACTGAACCGGCTGTTTCGGTAAGCCGAACGTCTATTGGCCGGCCGGGCGGAGAATGGGTTACGGCGTTCTCGATCAGATTGGCAAACACCTGGGTCAGCATGGTCTTGTCCCCGGACACGATCACACCGGGTTGGATATCGACCTTCAGAGAATGACCGCTATCTTCGGTTGCCGGCCGATAGATCTCGGTAAGCTCGACCAGCAATCGGGACAGATCAACCGGTACCAGTGTAATCCCTGCCGCGCCGCTCTCGATTTGTCCGATCCGTAACAGCGCCGAAAACGTCGCCAGCATGGTCTCGCTTTCGGCGATCGCCTGCTCGACGGCTTGCCGGTAATCCTCGATGGTGGAGTCATCGGAATGCGCGGACTCGAGGCGATGACGCAGGCGCGTCAGCGGCGTCCGCAAGTCATGGGCAATATCGCTGGAAATCTGCTGCACGTTCTCCATGAGCGCTGAAATCCGATCCAGCATCGCATTGAGAGTGCGCACCAACTGGTCGAACTCGTCACGGGTTCCGCGCTCAGGAATGCGGTTGGAAAGATCGCCGGCCATGATGGCCCGGCACGTCTTGGTGATGGCATCCATTCGGCCCAGGAAACTGTTGCTGAGCACAATACCACCGGCGAGGGCCATGACGAGCGTCGCGGCCAGAACCCAGCCGAAAGCATGCAGCATGCTTTCCTCCGCCGAAATCCCGACAACGAGATCACGGCCGGCAAAGACATAGAGAGAGGGTGACAAGAGCCGTCCCTGTCCTATGATTTCATGATCGCCGCGATCTTCTCCTGTCGGAGGATGAGGGATGGGGATTCGATATTCGCCTGGAACCGCAGTCATTGGGGGGAGGTTGCCCGCCAGTTTGAGTCCTGAGGTGGTCTCCAGGAGCAGATAGTCCGTTCCGTGAGTCCCGAACAGACGCTGGTGAACGACTTCTTTGGCTTCGGAGATGCCCTCAGATCGATATCCTGCTTCGACCGAATCGAGGTCGTGCACGATTGCGCTTTGCAACTGATCGCGGAACGCCTGATGCGATATCGTATAGACGAGCGCGATCAAGACCAGCATTGCGCCCAAGATCAGCGTCGCGAAGATCGCGGTGAGCCGGAAGCTTTCGGTGCGAAATAGCCTAGTCAGCACGGAGCAGGTACCCGGCGCCGCGGATGGTCTGGATCGCGTTGCGATCGAACCCGCGGTCCAGTTTGGCCCGCAGGCGGCTCATGTGGGATTCGACAATGTTGGTCTTGGGATCGAAGTGCATTTGCCAGACGTTTTCCAGCAGCATAGTTCGAGTGACGATCTGACCGGCGTTCCGCATCAGATATTCGAGGACCCGGAATTCCTGCGGCTGCAAGTCAATACGCTGGTTCGCGCGGGTCACGGTTTGTGTGGTCAGATCGGCCTCGATGTCTCCCGCGCGAAGATGGGTTTTTATGTCTGCGCCTACGCGTCTGGTCCGGCGCGCCAGAGAGTTGACGCGCGCCACCAGCTCGGCCAGCGCGAAAGGCTTGGTCAGGTAGTCGTCGGCACCGGCTTCCAACCCATCCACGCGGTCGCGGATACCGCTCATGGTGGTCAGGAACAATATCGGAATCTCCACCCCTTCTGAACGCAGTGTTTTGACGATCTCGACTCCCTCCAGACCCGGCAGCATACGGTCGATGACAGCAACGTCATGCGCGCGCGTCCGCGCTGCCTTCAGTCCCGATGGTCCGTCAGCAGCCACTTCGACCCAATAGCCGGCCTTGCGCAAGCCATTTGCCACATAACCAGCCGTGTCGCGGTCGTCTTCGATCAACAGAATCCTCAATGACGCTCTAATCCTTCAAATGCCCACCAAGATTAGCGCAAGGCGGCATGAGATGATGAAGGTTGGTAAAAAACAATCTCCCGCGCCCGTTCTACAGCAGCGACGAGATGCTATCTCAAGGTCCGAGCCGGGGATAACCTTGGAGATTGGAAATGAAGCAATTCTTGTATGCGAGTACGGCGCTTGTCTTTGGCAGCGCTCTCATCTTCGGCGGTCCCGCGCTGGCCTATACCGGCCAGAAATACGCCGGACGGGCAAAAATCTCGATGGCGCAAGCGACCAAGATTGCGCTTCAGGCCCAACCGGGCAAAGTCGTGGATCGCGAGCTGGAACGCGAAGGCGGCGGGAGCGGCCTGCGATATTCCTTTGATATCAAGAGCAGCAAGGTGACCCATGAAGTGGGCGTCGATGCCAAGACCGGAAAGGTCCTCGAAAACTCGATAGAGGGCCCTCATTCGGATTGATTTTCTGGAGTTGAGCAAGGCGGCGGCACTGACGCGCCGCCACCTTGCCCGATTTTGGCGATCGAGCATTAAGATTCTTGAGATAAACGCGGCGGGCAGAGAAGATATGCACAAGATTGCGTCAATCTTGGCATTGGCGGGAGCGCTCTCAGCCTGTGCCGTCTATCACGCGGCACCTTTACCGGAAGCGCCAAAGCTGACGCTTCAGCCGCCACAAGCGATCATGGATCTCTCATCCGTGGGGCGGTATGCGATCGCGCACAGTCCCGATCTGGAGGTTGCACGGCGGCGGGCCGAAGTTGGTGTAGCTCAAGCCTATCAAGGCGGGCTGCTACCCGATCCGCAATTTTCCGCGAGTGTCGATCATCCCACG
>JAKALI010000742.1 GCA_021813195.1 Pseudomonadota bacterium | reverse complement strand
GTCCCGCTCGTGCGCCGCAAGAACCCTGGAGGGATCCTCGGCACCGTCGGTACCAGTCTCGGCGGCTACCACGCTATGAATCTCGTGCTTCGCCACCCGCAACTGTTCCGCTGTGCGCTCACGCTTGGCGGGGCCTTTGATATCCGCCGCTTCCTGGACGGGCACTTCGACGATCAAGCTCTCGAACAAAACCCACCCGACTACGTTCCGCAGCTCCGGGACGGCCCTCGCCTGGACGACTGCCGCGCGGCTCGGCTCACTCTCGCCGTGGGGGAACACGACTTCCTCCTCGAGGAGAACCGCCGCTTTTCGGAAACCCTCGCCGGCCGCGGCATACCGCACACGCTCGACATTTGGGGTGACGGCGCCTCGCACGACTGGCCGTGGTGGCAGCGGATGGCCGCAAAGCATCTTGCCTTCTAAGGCAGCACCGTCAACTCGAGATGCCGGAACTCAATGCGGTAGCCCTCGGCCTCCAGCCCGATGTATCCGCTCGGAACTTCGAGGTGAATTTCGCTGGTTACTTCCCCGTTCACCGCCATCGTGCAGTCCGCGCCCTGGCACCGGATCACGTAGTCGTTCCACTCTCCGGCCGGCTTCACCCGGTTCTCTTTCATTTGCGCGCTCAGATTTACACGTTGCACCTTACCGCCAACCAGTGTGTCAGCAAAGATGTAGCCGCCCGCCAATCCGGCCTGCGCCTGATGCCAAATGCTCCCGTCGCGGTTATTCCGGAAGAACACGCCGCTGTTATACTTCGCCGTGGCGTCCAATTTTGTAAATCGCCACTGCACATGAAACACGAAGTTAGTAAGTTCGTGATTGTATCTCAGCCACTCGTGGCCGCCGTTGCCGTCACAAACAATCGTCCGTTCGTTGATATTGCTGTGCCACTGGGCAATGTTTGAGATCGGTTTTGACGGAGGAATCGCGATCCGGGTCCACTCGCCCAGATGATCGCCGGGAAAAATATCCTCGCCCGAAACCGACAGAGCAGCCAGACCAAGCACCATCGAGACAATGGATAGAGTTCGCATCGTTACTCCCAGGATCATTCTACTCGGTAAGAGAAATGCGGGCTTCAAAACGCACGGGCAGCGTTGCGCGCCGGACGCGGCGAATCACTGGCGCGGGAACCTTAGCGGCGAATGCGGGGGACCCCCATCCGAACTCTCCCGCCTCGCTCATCTCCGCCTCTCCATCGAGGGTGAGCCTGGCGCCTGCACCCAGCGAGAATTCGCGCCCGCTGATAACCTGCGCATTCGGTCCTGCGTGCCAGAATTGCTCGAGTTCATGCATGCCGGCGGGGCCCTCTATCTCGTCGGTGATAACCATCCGTGAAGGCTTTTCCCAAACAATTTGCCGCACGTGCCGGAAGCCGCGATAGCGGCACTCGGCTTGGATCGACTCGCCCGAAGCCGTCGTCTCCCACGCCGTGACCTTCACCTCCGGCCGGCTGTTCCATGCAAACGGACCACCGGGCTCGGCCTGATCGAGCCCACCGATCCGCACGGTGTTGTGCATGGCCGTGCCGCGAAACCGGTTGCGCAGCGTAGCGTCCGCCACGTACGTGTAAGTGCCCGGATCGGAGAGCAGCCATTCGCCGCCGCGGCAGAGGGTGAAGCTCAACTTGCTGGCATGCGTGTGGCCGGCACGAAAGGGACCGAATGGTCCCGCGTCCACGACGCATTGCGTCACCCCGTCCATCAGAACCGCGAAACCCGAATCCGGGAATAATTCGCTCTTTCGCCTGGCCCGGTTGCCTCCCTCGACAACGCCCAGCCACCAGGCCGCGATCGGATGCAGATCCTCGGCATGGTACGTAACATCCTCGCCGACGCCGTAGGCGGCGCAGGCCGCCAGTGTCGCGCGCCCATATTGCGCGTGCTTGCCGTAGGGATGGAAGAAACGGCCGCCGTCGTCATCGCCGATGAACGGGATTTCGCGCTGGGGCCCCGCCACTGCGTGCAGGAAGTGCGCCATGCGGCGCAAGCGTTCGCGGTAGGCGTCCGGCTGCGGCTGCAAGATCGCGTGGAACAGCAGCATGTCCAGCGCATACAGGTGGTAGTAGGTCGACTGCTCGAAGTATGCGCCGTCATCCCGCACCTGGCGCGCGACCTCCCGCTCAAGGATCGCCGCGCCTTGCCCGCTCCAGGCGCACTCGCCGAAAAATACGCCCAGCGCATGCAGCGCCACGGCCTCGCCCAGAAGGTGCGTGTTGGGAGCAAAATACATCGAGAGGTTCGATGCCAGGTGAACGCCGTGAATGTAGAGCCGGTCGTGAAATTGCGCGCGCACCTGCTGCGGCAATTGCTTCCCCACCAGATGATCGACCCACAGCCAGGAAAGCGCTCGCAGCGCGACCTCCAGGGCACTTGCCCAGTTGATGCCCATCGGGTACGGGTTCTGCTCGATCCAGCTTTGAAGCCCGGCGCAGATCTCCCCCAGATACTCGGCCCGCCCTGTCAGCAACCCTGCCTGCGCGAGCAGGACAAGATGCTGATGCCGGTTCAACTCCCAGACGACTTTGTGATCCCCACAACGGGTGAAGTCGAGATATGGCATCCGTGCGAAGTACGCCGGTGCGGTCTCAACTCCGTGCAGATAATCCTTGCGCCAGTTGATCTCCGCGCCGGTCTCGATTTCCGCGCCGAGCAGCGGGAAACGATGTGCCAGCACCAGATCCGCCAACCGCTCCACTTCTGCGGCATACGCCGTATTGCGCAGTTTCGCCGCGACGGCAGCGCCGTCCGGCAACGGAAGCCCTTGTTGCTTTCCCTTCCGGGCACGCGGGGGAAACAGAAGATGCGAGGCGTTAACGGCCTCCTGCCGCAGGCGGTAGGCCACTGCGCGTGGGTCGCGGATTCTCAAGCGGCCTCAGCTCGCCTTGCGGAAGACAAATTCGTTGCACCCCAGGCTGCCACCCTGCGTCACGAGCCGTTGGAGTTCGAAGCCGCGTTCGCGGTAGAAGTCGAAAATCTGCTCCGGCTTGGCCACCTCAAACGGCAACCCTCCCACCCAGTCCACGTGATCGCGCCACAAGTCCATGCCCCGATCCTGGCCGTGTTGGCGGAACGAGGCCAAGGGCCGCCCCTTGAAAAGATC
>JAKALI010000741.1 GCA_021813195.1 Pseudomonadota bacterium | reverse complement strand
AATCCGGCGCTTTAGCCCCTGGAGTTCAGTCAGCTTCGCCGATACTCCGATTTCCGCGTTGCGGATGGCAAGACATGTGCGGATCTCAACCACGGTGTCGAGGAGCCTGCCGTAGAGCGCGAGTGCGGCCTCGGCATCGTTGGCAAGGCGCAGTCCCATATCGGCGACGCGTGCCTTGTTCCACGACGAAACCGCGGTACCGGTGTAGACCTGCTTTGCCTCGGCGGCTTTCTCGCTCGCAAGCGCCGAGAGCCGCTCGGCAACCTTGTGCCAGCGGGTGAGGGTGAGTTCAAACGATTTCGCATCCATTACATCTCCTTTCGTCTTGTTGCCTGCCATAAAATTCGAGCGACCCGGGTGCTCGTCATCCATCGGAGGGAGCGCCGATCACTGTCGGATTTGTATAATGTAGTTACCATTGCACCGGCAATTTGCATGCTATATGCGACATTCATCCTTGCCGCCCGCACGCATTACGCCGCCATCGAGCGTCACGACGCCGCGCAGTCCCGACGCCGTACACCCGGAAGCCGAGCCGCTGTTCGACGCCGGTACCGGTCAGTCGGTCGCGGTGATGTCCGTGAAGGACCGCATGCCCCCCCGGCGCCCGCGAACGCGACGTTGCGGAAGCGACTACGAACATCACCAAAAGCGAAGATTCGTGCGTCCATAACTTCGATCCTCTTTCTTCCATTCACACTCATTCGTACATCGACCAGGGGCACATCCAGCCCGTCCGGTCACGCAAGGCGCTTGCTTACACAAACCCCACCCGACGTCCACCGCCCGCAGCTTCGGGCGGCAGCCGAACGTCCTCGACGAGTAACCCGGAGCGCCCGGCATACAGAGCCCGTCCCAGAGCCTCCTCGAGTACCTGCCGGATGCGTCGCGGCGTAAGCTCCGCAACACGATCGATGACGGCTTGCGAGGGGTCGGCGAACGCATTCGGGATATCAAGCGCGTTACGCAGGTCCGCGAAGATGCCGCGGGCAAGCGTCTGGCTTTGCTCGCGTGTAGGCGCCTCCACCTCGAAGTGGCGCATGCGCGAAAGCAGCGGCGCCGGAATGTGCGAGGGCTCGTTTGCCGTTGCTACCCAGATGATGCGCGACGCATCGATCGCCACCTGCGGTACCGACAGATCACGGAATTCGCGCGCGGTAGCCGGCTCAAAGAGCTGATAGAGCGCGTTGCGCGGATCGCCGTAGCCGTAACCTACGTCAGCCTTGTCCAGTTCCTCTAGGACCACCACCGGGTTGGCCCAGTCACGCTCGATGAGCTGCGCGAACACGATGCCCGGCTTGGTGTTGGTCCAGTATTCCTGACTGCCCGCCAGGGCAGAGCCGGCCTGCATGGTCTCGATCGGCACGACCGTGTAGCCGGAGCGCAGGAACCCCGGGAAGCTGCGCGCAAAGTGCGTCTTGCCCACGCCCGGATCACCGGCCAGGAGCAAGGGCATCAGCCGCGGCACGCGATCATTCTGTTCGGCAAGCGCAAAGGCGTAGCGGATAAACTCGATTGCTTCGCCGACATTGGGAAATCGCGCCGCGAACTCGTCCAGGCGCTCGCGCCAGTCCTCAGGGATCGTGGCGAGCCTGCGGTACTCGCCGCGCCGGCGCAGCAGCTTTACAAGCTCTTCCTTGCGTTTTTTCTGGTCGCTGTCACCTGGCGCCATCGCCGCCTCGAAGCCTTCGGCCTCGGCGCGATCGAATACCTGCATGCGCTTTCCGGTGCTGGCCGGCGAATCGCTTCCCCAGGGGACTGTCTTCGCGGCCGTATGCTCTTCCTGCCGGGCTGCGGCCTCCCAGATCTTCTCCATCTCGCGTGTCGCGTCCGCGGCTTCGCGCCTTCTCTTGGCCTCGGCTTCCAGGGCCTCGGTTTCGGCGCGGGGCAGGGCGAGCCCTTTCCAGGTCTTCCAGAACGGGTCTTTGTCTGCATTTGATTCTTCTCGCCAGCTCATGCTCTTCTCCCCGTGCACAGAAACAAAAACCCCGCTCGAAGGCGGGGTTTTCGGTTGAAGCCAGACGAATATTTCGTCGTCTTACATCATTGAATTCCTCCGCCGCGCAAACACCTTCGCGACACCGATCCTCTCGATGTCGTACCGGGTGTTCGGGCACGTTATGCCGATGCCGATGCTCGGCAGGGCTAGTTGGGTGCGGGATTTGCGGACCATTTTCTTTATGCGGTTTTCAGTGATGGGCAGATTATAAGCGATATCAGTTATAATTTCAACCATCCGAGACAATGCATGACAATTGGCGGCCATCGCAAGCCAAATACGACGTTGCCGCGGTGTGGAGGAGGATTTCGTGTTGAAGACTGGTGACGAGAAGATGGGCATTGTTACGCTGCGGGTGCTTGTTGCGATTCAGACAAAGAGCAGGGCAGAGTTCACACGGGCGTGCAGGTGCCGCCCTCGCATGTTTCGGCGATATTGCCGACCGAAATGAGCGGCGACGGGCGAGGCTTCTTTTGTTGGGCATCCGAATTCCACGATCGATATGCAGCAACCGTTGCGCGTCGCGCCATTTAGCAGCGATTCATGATGAGCGTTCGGTCTGCTGACTGTCTCGGTTCGACCCAAAACGGAAGTAGACCTTATTGAAGAGCGGCCACTCTACGAGCGACTTGAGGAGGGATTAGGCCCCTTCCGCGGGCCACCTATGTTGCTTCATTGCCTTCCTCGCACGGGTACACATCCCATCCGTGTCGTTTCCCATCGACAATATTCAGCATCCCCTGTCTGAATCGGAAAGTGGAACGGTGAGTGCTCCCGAACACATCCACGTAGGATATTTCGCCCCAGAGAATTGCGAACTTGGTCCTCTTGGTTAGCGCGTTTTGCAGGTCATCGGAAACGTCTGTGTCCTCGTTGACTTGCTGTGCATTCCATTCAAACCCCGGTCCGATATACGTCTTACCTGGGCGAAACGTGCTTTTGAAGTCTCCGTGCGTATCATCTCGAATCTCGACGCAAATGGCCAGCCTTGTCCAATGGGGTTTGAGTCTGAGCGGGGGGCGTGATTCTAACGGGGTTTGAGTCTGAACGGGCGGCTGGGGTCGATCATGATGCGGAGCATGGTGATCGATATGAACGACGAGCAGTTGC
>JAKALI010000046.1 GCA_021813195.1 Pseudomonadota bacterium | reverse complement strand
TCTCGACGTCGCTCTGGCTGATGATGCGGTTCTTGATGTTCTTGTAATAAGCGCCGGCCGCGATGAAGCCCTTGTTCTGGAAGTAATATTCCAGCGTGGCGTCGAAATTTTCCGTTGGCGTCCATTTCAGGTACGCGCGAAGCTGATTACTATCGATTCCGCCGATTCGGCTTCCAGTGTAGAGGTTGGTATAGAAGCCATCGCGGGCGCGGTGCGAGAAAGATATTTTCCCGGCGAGATCGTCGCTGATCGGGAAGTTGACTGCTAGCGCGCCATCCAACTCGTTATAGCTGCCGAAAGTAACCGTGCCATAGGCGCCGTATTTTCCTGTCGGCTGGCGCGTCACGACATTGATTACGCCACCGGTCGTATTGGCGCCAAACAGCGTTCCTTGCGGACCGCGGAGAACCTCGATTCGATCAACATCAAACTGATCAATAAGCCCCAGCTCATTTACGGTTTGGACGACTCCATCTATGACTGTTCCTACTTCAGTGCCTACGTACGGCGATGGGTTCGCAGCAATACCAATGCCGCGGATGACATAAGACGCCGCTAGGCTAAGTCCTGCATTTACCTGAACCTGGACATTAGGAACCATACCAGTAATATCTTTGAAGTCCTGAACATGCAGCTTCTGCATCTCCCCACCCGAAATGGGCGTAACCGACAGCGGAACGGTCTGCACATCCTCTTGTTTTTTTTCTGCCGTCACCACAACAGTCTCGATACCGCCAACCTTTTTGCCTTGCGGTGTGCTGCTTTGTGCTGATGCGCTGACAGGTAGCGTAAGCACGCAGGTGCTTACCATAAGCAATAAATGCAATGATCTCGCCGCGCGCCTATTTGGGTATCTCATGCTTTCTGCCCCTGACTGGTTGTGGAACAAAGCTGATGCCGCCGTTTGCCCGGGCCGCTTTATGGGCCTCATCGTTTCCTCCCGCTTAAACAATATCCAAGAGACGTATCGTTCCTTCACTCCCAATGAGTTCGATTTTGCTGCCATCGGAAATTTTTACCGTCGCCTGCTCAACCGCTGTGACGCACGGCAAGCCGTACTCGCGACAGAGCGACGTCCCGTGCGAGAGTACTCCCCCGGTTTCGAGGATAAGGCCACTGATCCGTCCAAAGACCATTGTCCATGAAGGATCCGTTTGCCGCGTGACGAGAATTTCACCGTCTTTGACGTTAGGGAGTTCTCGCACGTCGTATACGACGCGAGCTGTTCCGACTGCGGTACCTGGGCTTGCCGCGATTCCGTTCAAGCTTCTGACTGCGCCCGCTGCGGCAACGCTCTGAGTGTCTAAGAGCGGCGCCCATCCCCTTAGAAATTTTGGTCCCTGGGAACGCAAGGTATCATTCCAAACCTTGCGGCGCACCGCGATTCTCCGTGACGTTTCTTCGCCTTCTAAGGTGCCGACGAGCCCTGCTTCGACCTCCTCGGTGCCAAGAAAAAACACGTCATCGCGCGATTTGAGTACACCAAGGTCAGTTAGCCTTTTCCCATACGACAGATAAATCCGCCGGATTTCGTACCAGTTTCTGTCCACGTAATAGCGGTGATTGTCCCGTACGGACATGTAGTATTCATTGTATCGAAACAGCCAGCGCAATGTGCGACGACGGAACGCCGCCATCGGCCCGCGCAGGGCATTCAACAGCTCGCGCTGGCTGTCGCGTCGCACCTGGGCACTGCGCACATTGAATTCATAGGGGCGCGGCCCAGCGCTTTCAAGATTGCCGACCACGACGGCGAAACATTGATCGATATCGTCTCCCCATCGAGGCCAAATCACGTCCTTATAAGTTGAGCCCAGATGGTGATGGTTACGCCAGAAGGTTTCAAAGGCATCTATGAGTGCCGGCCCACCTTCCAGCTGCTCAACTCTTTCTTTGAACGATCGCCATCTGCTACTTTGAGCCCATGAAGTCGCTTGCTGCCCGAGCTCTTTGATCCTTTGGGATATACCCCACAGGGTCTCGGCCACTTTGACGGTCTCGCTGTTATCGAGGCCTGAGCTGATGCGAGCATAGAGATTTTCTCCGTCCGATCCGAGGTGCGCAAACCATTTGTCGAGTAGACCTGTCAGGAGCAAGTGCAGATCTTGCGCGTGTGATAGGACCGCTATGGCGCAGGGCGCGCCGACCTTTGCCATCTCCTCTCGCACCAGCGCCTGATGTATGCGCAACTCCTCAAGGCTTAGGGAATCCAAATCGATATCCAGCCAGCGATTACTTACGGCGACATAGTCCGGCCATTGGGTGTTGACGTATCGATAATTTTCAAAGAGTGACCGAGTTTGCCGTCCTGTGAACTCGTAGCTGAGCATGCGCCTTAATCGACCTGCCCAGCGGAACGGACTCTTTTTGAAATCCGACTGTATGTGCGTTGGAAGGAAATTCAGGATGCCGCGGATGCGCGCAATCTGTGGCTGATACTCATACATTCGCCGGATCAACTGGATATCGGCGTATGCCGTTGCGCGGTGATACTTGAATAGGTCTGGTGGCAGGTAGGACTTGTCGCCGTGGGAGCGTATGAACCCGACCCGACCTGGCGTGGAATTGTGAATATTGTAAAATAAGGGGCTGATGGGTGAAACCCAGGTCTCGTCGGCCAGCATCCGTGACCAGATCCGATTCGGATCGTCAGGCTTGGCTTCTGGATTGCCTTTCCACGGTTCGAGGATGCGGCTGTAGAAGACGTCGGCGATGGTTGTGATAGGCCGGCTCTGGAGTACGAACAGTCTACCATTGCGCCACGCCCATTCAACATCTTGTGGAAAGGCAAGCTCGTCCGCGATTTGCTTTGATACACGCCAAATTTCGGCAACTACTTCGTCGGGGAGGGGTTTCAGTTGGTCGCCAGGATTGCGGGCCAATATCCTCGCATCATGGGCGCTCACTTTGATTTCTTCTGGGTTCACGTTGCCGGATACCAACGCCTCCCCTAACCCACTTACTGAATTGATCAGACCTTCAGAAAGGGACTGGTTGACCGGATTGGCAGTAAAGGAAACACCAGACCAGTCGCCTACGATCATCTCCTGGATGACAACTGCCATCGCGCCATCTGGGCGCTCAGAGGTCCGCTCGTCACGATATTTTTGAGCGGCAACATTGCGGTACGACGCCCAGCAGGCTTTGATAGCTTCAACAATGGCTTCGAATCCGCGGACTTGAAGCTCAGTATGATAAAGGCCAGCGAAAGAGCTGTCGGCCGCATCCTCTCCTATGGCGGAGGACCGCACTGCGAGTTCCGTCCCGACATCAAACTTGGAGACAGCTGCTCGTAATTCCGATAGAAAGTCGTTCGTCAGACCATGTTCGAGATCACGATGGGCTTGTGCTGCAACCACAAAGAAGCGGGGCACGTTTGCGCCCATTCGGCGGAGGTGTGCAAGTGAGGCACCTTTGCCGCCCGACACACGCTCTTCCAGACAAAGCGTGTCGGAATGGCTGAAGATCCAAGCCATGTCCGTGCCCTAGGATGAAGTTTTCCCCGCGTCCCCGTTGCGAAGCTGGTCGCGTGTAACAGCGTTCGACCACCAGCACGACGCAAGACCAGCGCACTTTCCCCAGCCTTTCACATCGTAAATGCCTGCCCCTTCATAGCCGACGTTTGGTCCGCCTCCCGCTACCGCTGCGTACATCTTGTCCATATGGGCTTCAACGACGTGTCCTTCGACGTCTTCGACGCGTAAGCGGATATCGTACATTTCACCAGTTTCCGTGTAACGGGAGCTTTCGATAATCGACTTCACAGCCCACATTTTCTCGCTGTGAGCGATATATCCGCGAGGCAACTCTTTGCCAGGCGACCCCAGCATCTGAGCTTTCACCGAAAGCGCTCCATCGGGGGACTGCAGCGCGTAGGTCTTCAAATTGTTTTGTTCGAAGATTCCCATGTCCCGGGTACCCCAGGAATGGTCCGAATCGCCCGTTGTATCCACCTCGTAATCTTGCCCCGCGATTGTGAGACGGCCTCGTGCCTTCCAGCCCCGATGGTATCTGTTTTTCGCTAGCCAGCGCGGCGTCGGGTGTATGTTGTCGTCGAAATCCCAAGGCTCTGACATGAACTGGCAGTCGACATCGAAAATGCAATTGGCGCCATCGACGAACTGTAGGTGGTACTGCTTCAGCGGTCTCAGCCGTTTCATCGACAGGCCGCACAATTCAACGTCGTCGAGATCGGCATCTATGAGATCTGGCACGTCCCGTTTGTAGCAATACGTCCAACTGCCGTTTGATCCTTTGAGAAGGTGGCCGGAAGAACCCCACGCAACGTCGGTCGAGTTAAAGTGGGCCGCGATGCCGTGATAGAAACAGACCAGCATTCCCGATTTGAGAGGCTGGTTCGGTACGATCCACAGATACAGCCATGCGCCGATTTCGTTCTTCGGATCGGAATAGTTGTAGTACCAGCTCTCACGCCACAAACGATCCTTATCCCATTTATGGCGTAGTTCATCCGAAGCCTTCAAAACCATTCGCGCCTCTCCCTGCTGCGCTCGCCGTCAGCGCAAATACTTTCCGAACTGCAGCGACCCTTAAATTGGGCGTCTTCGCTTGCTGCGGCTCCGGATTTTCGATCCTGCCTTATTATCTAGTCATATGATTTTTCTATTGACTAGCTTTTATTGTATGAGGCAGAATGTCGCACTACCGAACTAGGCCAGTAGGCCTTCGGAAGAAACCGGCGGACGGGCGGGCTGTTCGCGACTAAGTGGCTATCGGCGCCGGGTTCGCACAGGAGCGGGCTTTGTGGCGGTATGTGATCGTTTGCGCTTGGAGTTGCGCATGAACCGAGCTTGTTCGGTCTCAAATTGCTTGCGTGTAGGAAAATTTGCCAAAATCATCTTGGGGAAGATTTCTGGATCTGATCCCCATGCATCTCGTGCGCCCCAGACCTCAACGAGCCAGCGTGCGGTCGCAACTACTGTGCTGAGAAGCGCGGCAGCTTTTAGACGTGCATAGAGATCTGCCTTTGGGTCAACACCATCTTCCCTTGCGAATGCAGTGGCCAGTTCGTCTTCGTAGGCCCGCACGATGCTCGTATAGCGGCTACGAAGAGCCGGAACCGCGTCCATGCTTTGCATAAGGGCACTCTCTTCGGAGCGTGCCCGTAGGCTGAATTCATGCATAAAATTCCAGAATAGTGTTGTCGCGTCGATTTCTGGAGGCTTCTCAGCCATCTCCTTCTTGAACATCTCGAGCATGTCTAGCGTCCGCGCGAAGGCAAGCTCTTCCTTGCTTTGGAAATAAGAAAAGAAGGTTGTTGGATGGATTTGGACGGCCTCGCAGATTTCGCCAAGCGTGGCATTGTCATATCCCTTCTCGGCAAACAGTCTGCGTGCGGTTGCGATCAGTGCTGCGCGGGTAGCGGCCTTTTTGCGTTCTCTGAGCGACATATCGAGTTCTAAGTGACCTCTTTAGAATGTGGAGGGGACTTCTCCAGTACGCCCTACGGCGCCGGAGGCAAAGCCTTGACGACAAAGCAGACCGGCCTGCGATTCGCGTGTCAGGCCGTCTTGATAATTCTAGTTACTTGATTTCGCTAGTGACTTGAATAAGTTTTGCACGGGCATGATATTTGGACAGTGCAATGGATTTGCAACTGGAGAGCAAGGTCATTTTTTTGGCGGGAGCCAGTCGGGGGATCGGCCTCGGTATAGCCGAGTCTTGCCTTAGAGAGGGTGCGAAAGTTTGCCTGGTGGCGCGCAGGGCCGAACCGCTCAATGTAACGACAGACCACCTCGCAAGCACCTACGGCCGGGATAGGATCTGGTCCGTCGCGGCAGATATGCGCAACACCACGGATGTGGAAGGAGCTGTATCTGCCTGCGAAGATCAGCTTGGATCCATCTGGGGCGTGGTCGCCAATGTTGGCATTCACGCCTGCCCTCCCGGCTTCGACGTGGGGGACGATGCTTGGGCGGCTGGCATCGATCAAAATTTGGGCGCCTCTTTCCGGGTCGCGCGATCTGCTCTTCGACGTATGACGCCACGCAAAGAAGGTGCAATTCTCTTGATCAGCTCGATCGCGGGCCTTAGCGCAATGGGCACAGGGTTGACATACGGCACCGCAAAGGCAGCGGTAAATCATCTTAGCGGCGAACTTGCGAAGATTGCCGGCCGCTCTGGCATCCGTGTGAACGCACTCGCGCCTGGTAATATTATTTTCCCGGGAGGTGAATGGGACGAACGCATGAGAGGGCCCCGCCACGAAGCGTGGGACCGCTGGATCCGCCGCGAGACTCCTCTTCAGCGATTCGGAACTCCAGACGAAATCGGCACTGTGGCCGCATTCCTTCTCAGCCCGATAGCGAGCTTCCTGACCGGAGCAATGCTTGCTGTTGATGGTGGACAGAGCGCGTAATGGCGGTCGCATCGGAAATCGAATTTGCCTTTATGAAATTTGTCGTTCACGACCTTAAGGCAATGACGGCCTTTTATGAATGCCTATTGGACCTGCGTGTAGTTCGGACGATCGATGCTGGCACAGCTACGGAAGTTGTTTTGCGTCCTGCTGGAAATACGCAAGGATTCTGCCTAGTTCTCTATAAGCCGACAGACGAAATCGTTGCTGTAATTGGGAACAGATATGGCCCTCTCGGTATCTACGTCGAAAGCGCGGATTCAGCGTTTGCGCACGCAATAGCGCAAGGTGCGGTGGCTCAAAGGAGCCCTTTCGATGTGCCCGGTTTGCGCGTGGCATTCGTACAGGATCCTGAGGGCCGAGAGATTGAGTTTCTTGAGAGGCTCTGATGTTTGGAGGTGCGAAACATTGCCGCCCCTCTCCTTCTACAACACTAACATTTTACCTTTCAGGGCAGGAACATGCAGACCATCGATCATTCTCAGATGCCGACCCTAGCTGACATTCCGCGTTATCACGGACGCGAACGGCCGAATGCGGTTGCCCTCACCTTCGAGGGCCGAATTACGACCTTCGGCGAATTCGACCGTCACACCAGCCAGGTCGCCAATGCGCAGGTCGCTATCGGCGTGAGGAACGGCGACCACATTTGCTATCTGGGCAAGAACAGCGACCACTATTTTGAGCTGCAATTCGGTGGCGCCAAGGCTGGCACTATTATGACGCCTGTGGGCTGGCGCCTTGCTCCGCGTGAGGTCGCGTATATGATCAACGACGCGCACGCGAAATTGTTGTTTGTGGGGCCCGAATGCACCGACTTGGTTAGGCAAATCGAGGGCGAACTCAAGACAGTGCAGCAGATCATCGCCATGGAACCCTGCGACGGTGGTTGGCCTCTGTTCGAAAACTGGCGCGACGAACAACCCGACAGTGACCCCTTGTTGCCGATCTCCGAAGAAGATGTGACCTTGCAGCTCTACACCTCGGGCACGACCGGCAATCCAAAGGGCGCGATGCTGCGGCACCGGAACTTGCTGGGCGGCCGACGCGCTGCCGCCGGCTCGCACATGGAATGGAATGAGTGGGGCCCGGAGGATGTGAGTCTTGTAGCCATGCCGGTGGCACACATCGGCGGCACTGGCTGGGGCATGGTTGGGCTCTACAATGGCGCCAAGGGTGTAATCGCACGGGAATTCGATCCCACGAAGGTACTCGACTTCATCGAGAAGGACAAAATCTCAAAGATGTTCATGGTGCCAGCTGCGCTGCAGATCGTTGTAAATCTGCCGCGGGCGCGGGAGATCGATTATTCGCGCCTTAAATACATCCTGTACGGCGCCTCGCCGATCCCTCTCGACCTTTTGCGCGAATGCATGGAGGTGTTTGGCTGCGGTTTTGTTCAACAATACGGCATGACAGAGACTTGCGGCACCATCGTCTTCCTGCCTCCGGAGGACCATGATCCGGCTGGCAATGCGCGCATGCGGGCCGCGGGCATTCCGATGCCAGGTGTCGAACTGAAGGTGATCGGCGAGAATGGTGAAGCCGTACCACCGCGCACGGTTGGCGAGGTTGCGGTTCGCGCCGTGGCGAACATGGCCGGCTACTGGAATCTTCCCGAGGCGACGACCAAGACTATCGACGCGGAAGGCTGGCTCAAGACCGGCGACGCGGGCTATCTCGACGAGGACGGTTATCTCTTCATCCAGGACCGCGTCAAGGACATGATCATCTCCGGCGGCGAGAACATCTACCCGGCGGAAGTTGAAAGTGCCGTTTACGGCCACCCAGACATCTTGGAGGTGGCGGTGATTGGCGTGCCAGACGAAAGGTGGGGTGAAGTCCCGAAGGCTATCGTCGTGCCAAAGCCAGGCAAGGCCATCGACCCTGCCGACATCATCCGTTTCGCCCGTGAACGCATCGCCGCATTCAAAGCACCAAAGAGCGTGGATGTTATCGGGGCCCTCCCGCGCAATGCCTCAGGCAAAATCCTGCGCCGGCAGTTGCGTGAACCCTACTGGACCGGACGGGAACGCCGAGTCAATTGAGACCAGCGGCTGGCACGGCTCTGTCAGCACGCAGTCGCAGCTTACCCGCAGATAGCACCAGCGCGAACGCGCGATGAGCGCGATCAGACACGTGCCAGACTCAAGTTCAACCGAGATTAACTCCCGGCGGTGGCGTCACCAACTGCACATTCCTAAAAAGCGCAAAGTGCTCCTACTAGGATAATTGAAGTACGGGTGTGGCGAGGATATTGATGACACCCTCACTGCCGATCAGCTCAATGGTGCTGCCGTTGGGAATTTTTACTGTTGCCTGCTCGACCGAAGTCACACACGGCAAGCCATACTCGCGGCATAGTGAAGTACCGTGAGACAGCACGCCCCCGGTTTCCAGCACGAGGCCGACGATCCGCCCGAACACGGTGGTCCAGGACGGATCGGTCTGACGCGTCACCAGAATCTCGCCGTCCTTGACGAGGCTGAGATCGCGCACGTCGTAAACCACCCGCGCCGTTCCCACTGCAGAGCCTGGACTCGCAGCGATGCCACGCAGCGCCGTTGCCCCGGTTTCGCCTGCCAGCAGGTCCGCATAAGGTGCCCAGCCCTTCAAGAATTTTGGACCCTGTTGTCTCAATGTGCTTTCCCACACCCGCCGTCGTACTGCTATGCGGCGCGAAGCCTCAGCCCCGTCAAGCATTCCGGCTAGCCCCGCTTCTACCTCAGCCGTGCCCAGGAAAAATACTTCATCGCGCGCCTGCAAAACGCCGGCGGCCGCAAGCCGCGCTCCATAGGAGCGGTAGATCCGACGCACTTCGTACCAATTGCGATCAACGTAGAATCGGTGGTTGTCTCGCACCGCCATGTAGATCTCGTTGTAGCGGAACAGAAAACGCAGAACCTGCCGGCGTAATGGCGCCAACGGGCCGCGTAGCGAAGCCAATATATGCTTCTGCGCTGCGCGCCGTGACTGCGCACTACGCGCGTTCACCACGCTCGGCCGCTCCGCCGTGCTTTGCGCATAGGCCTTCACCACCGCAAAGCACTGATCCATGTCGTCGCCCCAGCGCGGCCAGATCAGATCTTTGTAGGTCGAACCTAGATGGCGATGGTTACGCCAGAACGTCTCGAATGCCGCGATCATGCGGGAGCCATGGACATGGCCCGAAGCCGCCTGCCGGAAACTTATCCAATCCAATCGGTCCGCCAATGACACTAGTTGCGAACCCAGCGCCCGCAGAAGTTGGGCCAGTTCCCACAACTCCTCGCTCTCACGCACCGTCTCGCTGTCGTCCAGGCCCGCGCTAATCCGCGCGTAGAGATTCTCCCCGTCCGAGCCAAGATGCTTACACCAGCGATCAAGCAGACCAGTCAGCAACAAGTGGAGATCGGATGCGTGGAATACACCAATTCCACAGGGCGGACTGACCTCCGCCATCGCCCGGCCGACTTCGGCTTGGTGCGCACGCAATTGCTCCAGCGTCAGCGCATCGAGATCCATATCCAGCCAGCGGTCGCTCTTGGCGACATAGTCGGGCCACTGCGCCGCGACATAGCTATAATTTCGAAAGAACGACCGTATTTTGCGATTACTACATTCGTAGCGCAAAATGCGGTAGAGCCTGCCCAACCAGTGGAAGCGCTCGCGGCGGAATTCTTCTTGCATCCCAGCCGGCAGAAAATTCAAAATGCCCCGGATACGCGCCAGCCGCGGCTGGAAACTGTACATGCGCCGGATCATCTGCACATCGGCATACGCCGTCGCCCGGTGATACTTGAAAATATCCGGCGGCAACCAGCTGCGATCGCCATGAAGGCGAATGAAGTTAATGCGCGCGAACGATAGATTATGAACATTATAGAACAACGGACTGATTGGAGAGACCCAGGTCTCGTCCGCCATCATTCGCGACCAGATGCGGGCCGGATCGTCAGGATCGGCCAACGGATCGGCCTGCCATGGCTCCAGCATGCGGCTATAGAAGACGTCGGCGATGGTGGTGATCGGGCGGCTCTGCAAGACATAAAGCTCCCCATTGCGCCAAGTCCATTCCACGTCCTGCGGAAAACGCAAATTCTCCGCAATCGCCTTGCTTGCTTGCCATACCGCTGCTGCAGTCGCCGCCGGTAGCGGAAGAGTATGATCGCCCCCCTTGCGGTCCACGATCCCGCCCTCGTTCGCTAAAACCGTGATCTCTTCGGGGTTGATCGTGCCCGACACCAGCGCCTCGCCGAGGCCCGGCACAGCATTAATAAGCCCTTGCGACAGCGACAAATTCACCGGGTTCGCGGTGAAGCACACCCCGGACCATTCGCCGTGCACCATCGCTTGCAAGACCACCGCCATGGCACCATCTCGTACCACCGTGCGCTCTTCGCGATATTCTGCTGCAGCGGCATTGCGATAGGACGCCCAACACAGCCGAATTGCCTCCACCGCTTCCTCGAAGCTTCGCACATCCAGAGAGGTATGATAAAGACCCGCAAACGAACTATCGGCTGCATCTTCGCCGATCGCCGAGGAGCGCACTGCAATCCCGCCCTCCAGATCAAATTCCCTGAGCACTTCGCGCAAATCTTCCAAGAAGCTCGCGCTCGGCTCGCAGTGAGCCATCTGACGGAACGCCGACGCGGCAATCACCACAAACCGTGGCACCTTGAACCCCAGATTACACAGCCGCGCCAGCGACGCGCCCTTGCCTCCGGCGACTTCCTCTTCTACGCACCGCGGATCGGATGGCAGCACGATCCAACCCATACCTTCACTCCTCGAAATGTATAATCAGCCTCGCTACGTGACGAACTTTCAATTCTTCTTTCCCGCGTGTAGTTCAGCTGCCGTCGTACTGGACGGCCAGAAATAGGAGATCAGGCCTGGCACTGTTCCGAATCCTTCCACTTGATAGTTGCCCACACCTTCGTAGCCCCAGAACACGTCGCCTGAACCGAGATGTGACTGCATCTTATCGAACCGCGCTCGTACCGTCCGCCCGAGCGCGTCTGTCACCACAAGATCGACATCGTGCGGTACACCGTTCCGGTCATATAAGGACTTGGCATTGACGGTCGCTACAGAGGCAACCTCTCCGTCCAGAACCACGTAGCCCAATGCGAACTCCTCGCCCGCCTTGCCCTGTTGGATCGCGGAAATCGCGGTGCGGCCATCCGACGTCTGAAACGACCACATCTTGAACAAGTTCTCTACGAACACCCCCATATGCCGTTGTCCCCAGGAGTGATCGGAATCGCCCGTGCAATCGACTTTGTAAATTTGACCGCCAATTTTGAGCGTGCCCTTCGCCCACCATGCTCGGTGGTACCGATTGGTCGCCACCCATAACGGCGTCCTGTTGACGCCATCGGCATAATCGTAGGGCGGCATCATGAACGCTGCGTCGATATCGACGGTGTTACCTTCCTTATCGTCGAACAGAATCTTGTAGTGCTTCAATGGCTCAAGTCTGTGCAAGCGCAAGCCGCAAAGCTCTGCATCGTCGAAATTGCCGTTGAATTGAAAATCGACTTCACGCGTAAAACAATAGATCCACCGATCGCCTTCGACGAGACGGTGCCCAGGTGCAGCCATCGCCTTGTCGTTGACTTTCTTATCCGGCCAGCAACCGTGATAAAGGCTAACCAGCATTCCTGCCGGCGATTCTCTGTTCGGCGTAACCCAGAAATAGAACCATGCGCCAAGATTATTCTTGGTGTCGTTAAAATTGAAATATAGACTTTCTCTGAAATAGTAATCGTCGCTCACCGCGTGGCGGAGCTCGTCTTCGGCTTTGAGTACCATTCTACCCTCTTACCTTCTAGCTAACTGGGCACGGGCTGTTCTTCGCTAGCAGAACAGCCCACGTCCTCTTTACATATTGAACTTGAGAGTTGCTCCCCACTCGCGGGGGTTTCCCAACGTGGCTTCAGTAAACAACGGCGGCACATCCAATGCCGTAGCCACGTAAGTCTTGTTGGCTATATTCCGACCCCACAATTCAAGGGACCAATTGGCGTCATCCGGTCCCCAAGAAACGTTTGCATTCAGAAGACCGACCGCTGGCAGTGCTTCCGTTGGCGCATAGGTGTAGTTCCCCCACTTCTTTCCGGTATAGGTGTACTGAACGCTAGCCGTCGCCGCTCCATGCGCAACATCGAATGTATAGCTGCCTAAAATAGAGCCGGTCCACTGGGGCGCGTATGGCAAGGTACGACCTCCATAGCTTACCGCGCACCCTGGTGGTTGCGCCGCCGGTGCCGGCGGACAAAGTGGATTGCTACTCGACAGGAATTGATCGTAGGACGCATTCAGATAACCCAAGGTTCCACCGATCTGCAGCCCTTCGATCGGCACAGCTGTAAGCTGAAGCTCAAACCCTTTCGTCGTGGCCTTACCGGCATTGAGAATAACCGATGCAATCGTCGGACCAGTATAATTTGACTGTTGAACCTGCATATTCGCCCACTTATTGAGGAAAGCAGAGGCGTTCAATTGAAGGCGATGATTAAACCACTCCGACTTAACACCAACCTCAAAGGTGTCTACGGTTTCAGCGTCGTATGGCCCGATCGCCTGAGCGACGGTGACGCGGCCGTTGAAGCCACCGGATTTGAACCCGCGCGCATAGTAGCCGTAGGTCATAATTTGATCGGTGACATGATAATTCAGACCAATCTTTCCGCCCACGTCTAGCCAATCGTGTTTGCCTGAGTTTGGTTGATTGCCAGGCGTGTACGGCAGTAGAATAGCGCCTCTCAAATTGTCCCCGAGAAGTAGCGGGCTGGTGCCGGCCGGTTGAAAGTAGTTCAAAGCTGCTTCGCTCAAAAATACCTTGTCCCAGCTGACACGCACGCCGCCCTGCACCTCCAAACGATCTGTAATATCCCAATAACCTTGTGCGAATGCAGATAGGTTCGAGCTACGCTCCTTGGTAATGCCGCGTGTGACAAGATTCGGCGAGACAAACGGTATCGTTGCGGGGCCGTCGGTGTCGTCGTACCAAGTCTGTCCGAACACGCCCACGAGCATTCTCAGATTTTTGGTTACGTGGAACGCGTCACGTAGCTCTTCTGACGCCTGCCAGCCAGTGTCCCGACTAAATTGATCTAGGCAATAGCAGTTGATACCCGCGACATCTAGGTTTCCAGTCGTGTTGTAGTCTTGGTAATTTGTAATTGAGGTTACCTGACCGAAACCGCTACTCCAATTGGCTGTTATCGTATGGCTCTGGGTGTTGACCTTGTTCAGCCCAGGAACATTGTCGTAAATTGTGAAATTGACCGGTGTGTTTGGGCGATAGAACACTTCGCCTGGATAGGCAAGATTTTGCAGAAGAGTATCGCCAATATCGATTGTCTGCACTTGGCTTTCTAGCGTCACGTCCAAATTGGCGTTCGGTGTCCACTTCAGATAGCCTCGAATTGTATTGCTGTTCAGCTTGTCGATGTTCGAGCCGTTGTAGAGGTTGGTATAGAAACCGTCTC